>JBDSFP010000268.1:0-6555 GCA_039919415.1 Aquaticitalea sp.
TATCCCAATTTGCTATATCCTATGTTTTTTCATTATACAATATCGCGTAGAACGTTTTATCTATAGACGTGTAAAAAAAATCTACGACGATTTGACGCTCTTGGAATCCGCATCACTCATCAGTCATCCTATTACAACTGACATGGCAACTTTGACGCAAGAAATAGACAAGTTCGCCAGAGATAAAAAACTTGAGATAGAAACCTTAAAAGTTCGTGAGGAATATCGAAAGGAGTTTTTGGGAAATGTTTCACATGAATTAAAAACACCATTGTTTACTGTCCAAGGTTATATTTTGACACTTCTTGATGGTGCCATGGAAGACGAGCGTATCAGAAAAAAATACTTGGCTAGAGCAAGCAAAGGTGTGGAACGACTTATTTACATTGTGAAGGATTTGGATATGATCACTAAATTGGAAGTTGGGGATTTGAGCCTAAAAGTTGAAGAATTTGACATCATAGAAGTCATAGAAAATGTATTCGATTTGCTCGAAATGAAAGCAGCAAAGAAAAAAATCACGCTGATGTTCGATATGGAATATAAGCACCCCATCAAAGTAAAGGCAGACCAAGAGCGTATTCAACAGGTACTCACTAACTTTATCGTAAATTCCATTAAATACGGAAAGGAAAAAGGCACCACAGAAGTCAGTGTGGAAAACCTTATAAAAAACAAAGTGATCGTTAGGGTTACTGATAACGGAGAAGGCATCTCAAAAAACAATTTACCACGGTTATTTGAACGATTTTTTAGGGTAGATAAAAGCGGCTCAAGACGTGAAGGTGGCTCTGGACTTGGGCTCTCGATCGTAAAGCATATCATAGAGGCACATGATGAAAAAATTTATGTAGAAAGTGAACTGGGTGTTGGCAGCGAATTTTCATTTACCCTCGAAAAGCTGAAATAACCGCTTATAGTTGACTTCATAGTCTAACGCTTCCAAACCTTTGTAATTATTAATTTCCTGCAATTTCTCCAAATTAAATTCTTGTTGTTTGCAGCTGGGCAACAAACCTTGTTCGCTCAATCGTTTCGCTAAATACTCTTGTTCAAACTGTCCAGGTGTTGGGATAAAAAATGCTTTTTTGCCAAGTTTTGCCAAATCCATAATCGTTGTGTACCCGGACCGTGACACTATCAAACTGCTTTCATTTAAGGCGTTTTCCAATTCGGTTCCAATCAAAAAATTATGAATGGTCATATTGCCGACATGCTCCATGGTCGGTACATTTTCCACAACCCCTTTTACAAAAAGAACGTTGCCAGCATAATTTTTAAATTCAACTAGCAATTTTTCTTCAAGTATGCTACGCTGGGGCTCTGGACCCGAAAGCAGTACCATCACATTATAATGAATTTCGCAATCCAACTTCTTAAAGCGACTCAAAGGCCCAATGTATTTGACAGCTATATTCGACGGATTTGGATGACCTAATTTTCCGCTTAAATTAGGTGACCCAATTGTATCTGGAACCCAGCATTGATCAAATTTTTTTATGATGTTTTGATGCATTTTTGTGCTCAACCAAGTCGTATTGCCACTTAAAACATGCAATTGATGTGTCATAAAAATCGAAGGTACAAGTTTGCTATGAACACCTATTCTATTATCTGAGATAATACCCGCTATATTGTGAGTTTCAACGATGTGTTGGGCAGTTTTATTTTCTGTCTTGATGGCCTTGAGGATTTTTGGCGAATCTATTATCAATTTCAGTTTAAGGAAATAGCCTTTCTTTGAATATTTGATGTTATAACCTGGCAATTCAAGACAGGTCAATTCAGGGAATTCTTTCCTTAACAATTCCAAAGCAATCCCGTCGCTGGCAATGATTGGGACAAAATTATTTGCAAGCAACCCATTGATTATTGGAATGCAGCGTGTGGCATGGCCCAATCCCCAATTTAAAGGAGCAACAAGTATATTTTTCTTCATTTATAATTTTAGGGCGTGCCCACAGCGCTCCAAAAAGTCGAGTTGTGGTCGGGCTTTCGCAACTTGCTTCCCATTCCGAAAAAAATCGGAATGGAAGAGCTCAAACAGATTGCTTAATCCCTCACGCAGATTCCAACAACATTCAAAGATACAAACTTAAGCCCTATCATATATTTCCTTAATTTTGCCGAAATGTTAATTAATCAGTACAAAGTATCAAGATCGAACAATGAAGCAATTTTTTTTATCAATTTATAATATTGAACCAAGAACCAAGAACCAAGAACCAAGAACCAAGAATCAAGAACCAAGAATCAAGAACCAAGAACCAAGAACCAAGAACCAAGAACTAAGAACCAAGAACCAAGAACCTTGAACTTAAAAACTATAAACTTGAAACCAGCAATAAAAAATAGTGGGCAGCAAAAACAAACTCAAACGCTTTAAGGAAAACGATACTTTTATCAATGTTATCCAACCAACACGTGATGAATTGGTCAACTCTCAGTTTGAATTAAGAGGGCATTGGAACGAAAAAGTATTTCAAAACGACCATCCATTGGTGCTTGAATTGGGCTGCGGAAAAGGGGAATACAGTATTGCGCTTGCCAAACGCTGTCCTCACAAAAACTTTATTGGAATCGACATCAAGGGTGCCCGATTTTGGAGAGGCGCAAAAACAGCAGTGCAGGAAGGAATTGAGAATGTCGCGTTTCTTCGCACACAGATCGAATTGATTGACTATGCTTTTGCCGAACATGAAGTGGACGAAATCTGGATTACTTTCCCAGACCCTCAAATAAAGTACAAGCGTACCAAACATCGAATGACCAACACAGAGTTTTTAAAAAGGTATAGAAAAATATTAAAACCAGAAGGCATTGTCAATCTCAAAACCGATAGTGAATTCATGCATGGATATACACTTGGGTTGCTTCATGGCGAAGGCCACGAGGTGTTATATGCCAATCATAATGTATACAAACAAGAGGGCAGCCCGGACGAAGTGACGAGCATCCAAACCCATTATGAAAGCCTCTATTTGGAAAAAAACAAACCAATTACCTATATTAGATTTAAAATCAACCAAAATTGAACATAGCCATCCTCTTTTTTCTGGGTTTTATCATTGCACTCGTAGGTGTTGTTCCACCTGGATTGTTGAATATGACTGCGGTCAAAATCAGCTTAAAGGAAGGGCACGTGAGAGGCCTTATGTATTCGATAGGTGTATGCGTTATTGTATTTCTTCAAACTTATATTGCAACGATGTTTGCACGTTATTTAAGTAACCATCAAGATGTTGTTAAAATTTTGCAACGTGTGGCATTTGTTATTTTTGTATTGATAACCCTTTATTATCTCCTGATTGCTAAATCAGACCCCAAACCAAATAATGATTCGCACAGCAAGAGTAAGCACAGCCGGTTTTTTCAAGGGATGTTCCTCTCAGCAATCAATTTTTTCCCAATTCCTTATCAGGCTTACATGACAATAACTCTTGCTTCTTTTGGATGGATGGATTTTAAAAACCTTTCAATTATTTTATATGTTTTGGGTTCAGTTGCGGGTACTTTTGTGATGCTTTATATCTATATCTTATTTTTCGATAAAGTGAAAAGCAAGTTCTTCACTTCACAAAAGAACATTAACTACTTCATTGGTACCATCACTGGATTGATTGCTGGAGTGACGCTCGTTCACATATTAATGGAAAGGTAATGCAACAGGAAACACTTAACTTTTTCGATAAAGTATATGAAGTTGCCAAAGTCATACCTTATGGTCGAGTGACAAGTTATGGTGCCATTGCCAACTATCTGGGAGCATTTAGAAGTGCCAGAATGGTAGGTTATGCCATGAACGCATCGCATTTAAAATCAGATATTCCGGCACACCGTGTTGTCAATAGAAAAGGACTATTGACAGGAAAACATCATTTTGATGGCACAAATTTGATGCAGCAGCTTTTGGAAAGTGAGGGAATTAAGGTGAAAGACAATCAAATTCAGAATTATGATACTGTTTTTTGGGAGCCGAGAAAAGAACTATAAATGAATTTTAATCGGTCGAATCCTAATTAAAAGAAATTAGATTATTTCCTATTTTTTCAAAATTTACAAATAATTACAAAAAACTACTCATAGGATTTCTCAATATTATTATAAAAAACTTCAAGATTTAGATTCTTGTCTTCTGTCATTATTAAGTATATTTGCACTTTAGAATGATTCTTAATAAATAGAAAAAAGAATAGAGAATAAAGAAGATAGATCTTATAAAATCTGTCTTTGTCAATTTATCTTTTTTTATCATCACTTTAGAAATGAAACTTAACAAACAAGACATCTTTAAAGCCCTCGAAACAATTTCGGCCCCAGGCGAAGGACAGAATATGGTTGAAAGTGGTGCCGTTAAAAACATCATGACTTTTGCAGATGAGGTCATCGTGGATATTACCATTAACAACCCAAGTTTACAGGCAAAGAAAAAAACCGAAGTTGAAATCATGAAAACCATTCATGATTTGGTTTATGAGAAAGCCAAAATCACGGTGAATGTTAAAGTTGATGCACCTACTATTCAAGCAATCAATGTTATCAAGGGAAAGCCAATACCCGGAATACAAAATATTATTGCGGTCGCTTCAGGTAAGGGTGGGGTTGGGAAATCTACGGTTACGGCGAATCTTGCTGTGACACTTTCAAAAATGGGTTTCAAAGTAGGAATACTCGATGCCGATATTTACGGACCCTCCATGCCAATCATGTTTGATGTTGAACTGGAACGGCCCATGGCTGTCAACATAAACGGAAAATCCAAAATGAAACCCGTTGAAAATTATGGTGTCAAAATATTATCCATAGGATTTTTTACACAACCAAATCAAGCCGTAGTTTGGCGAGGTCCCATGGCTGCAAAAGCCCTGAACCAAATGATATTTGATGCACATTGGGGCGAACTCGATTTTATGCTGATTGATTTGCCACCAGGCACAGGAGACATCCATTTGAGTATCATGCAATCGCTTCCCATTACAGGAGCGGTTATTGTCAGCACCCCTCAAAACGTGGCTTTGGCAGATGCCAGAAAAGGCGTCGCGATGTTCCAACAGGAAAGCATCAATGTTCCCGTGTTAGGTATTATTGAAAATATGGCCTATTTTACA
Source organism: Aquaticitalea sp. (assembly GCA_039919415.1). Taxonomy (GTDB): domain Bacteria; phylum Bacteroidota; class Bacteroidia; order Flavobacteriales; family Flavobacteriaceae; genus JBPOFM01. The sequence continues at coordinate 5,109 of JBDSFP010000268.1, forward strand.
CCTGAGGAATTGCCAAACAATAAATATTATATTTTCGGACAAGAAGGCGCCAAACATTTGGCAGAAGACTTGAACATTCCATTTTTGGGAGAATTACCTTTGGTTCAAAGTATTCGCGAAGCTGGCGATATGGGTCATCCAGCAGCCTTGCAAACGGCTACCAATCTAGAACAGGCATTTGAAAAATTAACTCAGAATATCGTTACAGAAGTAGTACGACGAAATGACGATTTGCCTCCGACAGAAGCAATCAAAATAACAACAATGGCTGGATGTTCAGCTGTAAAAAAATAGTCCTTAATGACAACAGAACAATTACGAATGAATATTGAAAAGGCATTGGATGAAATCCGTCCGTTTTTGCAAAGCGATGGTGGCGATATTTCATTGTTGTCCATTGAAGATGACAAGTTGGTAAAAGTGCAGTTGGAAGGCGCTTGCGTAGGCTGCAGCGTTAACCAGATGACCTTAAAATCCGGCGTTGAGATGACCATTAAAAAATATGCGCCACAGATTGAAGAAGTGATTAATGTGGTTGCTTAATTCCTGCGCCTGCCTGTCGGCAGACAGGAAGGCAGGAATCTCATGAATGTTTTGACAATTATCAAAATAAAGACTAATTCAACCTGCAAGGTTTTCAAAACCTTGTAGGTTTTAAAAGAAATAGAAAGTAGCAATCTGATTCCGAAGTATCGGAACTGCTTTCGCAGGAATTAAATGATTAAAACCGACATACTTATCATTGGTGCAGGACCAACAGGATTATTCGCAGTATTCGAAGCCGGATTATTAAAATTGAAATGCCACTTGATCGATGCATTGCCACAAGCTGGCGGACAATGTTCTGAAATTTATCCCAAAAAACCCATTTACGATATTCCAGGTTTTCCAGAAATCTTGGCTGGCGATTTGACTACCAATCTCATGGAACAATGCAAACATTTTGTTCCCGGATTTACCTTGGGAGAACGAGCCGAAACCATCGAAAAACAAGACAATGGAAGTTTTATTATCACTACTAATAAGGGCACTCAACATCAAGCTCCCGTTGTTGCCATTGCAGGTGGATTGGGAAGTTTTGAACCGCGCAAACCTTTGATTGATAACATCTCCTATTTTGAAGATAAAGGTGTCGAATATTTCATCAAAGACCCCGAAGTTTATAGAAATAAACGTGTGGTTATTTCTGGAGGTGGCGATTCTGCATTGGATTGGAGTATTTTTCTGGCCAATGTGGCGTCCGAAGTCACGCTGATCCATAGACGAAACGAATTTCGTGGTGCTTTGGATTCAGTTGATAAAGTTCAAGATTTGAAAAATAGGGGAAAAATAAAATTGGTCACGCCAGCAGAAGTGATCAATATTGTAGGGCATCATAAAGTAGAGGCGGTCGTAGTTCAGGAATCAGATAAAATTCACATTGAAAAAGAATATGAAATTGAGTGTG
>JBDSFP010000277.1:0-5377 GCA_039919415.1 Aquaticitalea sp.
GACACTATTATCTGCCAAGTGGGAATGGGCATAAAAGCAAAACCCACCCTCAATAAATCAAGGATGGGAAAAAATTGCTATGAAAAAGAAAAATACCACTAACGTTAATTAGTGATATTCAAATATAGTGTTTTTTCTGAAAAAACCCTTTTTTATGAAAACATATCTTTAACTTTTTCAAAAAAAGATTTATCCTCACTGTTTGGGTTCGGTTCAAAATGGACATCATTCTTCATGTTCTCGAAGAATTCCTTTTGTTCTTTGTTCAATGTTTTTGGGGTCCAGACATTGACGTGGACTAGCAAATCACCTTTGCCATAACCATTTATACTTGGAATTCCCTTTCCTCTTAAACGCAAAATTTTACCGGATTGCACGCCCGCATCAATCTTAATGCGCACTTTTCCTGTGACTGTATCAATTTCCTTGGAAGTACCTAGAACTGCATCGGGCAAACTCACATACATATCGTAATGAAGATTGTCACCTTCCCGTTTTAAGGTTGCATGTTCCTCTTCATGAATGGCAACCAACAGATCACCTGGAACTCCATTGCCTGGAGCGTCGTTGCCTTTACCTGTCACTTTTAATTGCATCCCATCTACGACACCTGCTGGGATTTTAACAGTGACTGTTTCGTCAAAGATTTTGAGACCTTGTTCGTCAGCATCCGCAGGTTTTTTATCGATAGTTTGTCCTGCACCTCCGCAAGTTGGACAGGAGGAAGCTGTTTGCATTCGACCTAAAATAGTATTGGTCACTCGCATCACCTGACCTTGTCCGTTACAGGTGGTACAGGTTTTATATGTGGTTCCAGGTGCCTGGACTTTACGTTTTACTTTTAGTTTTTTCTCAACGCCATTGGCAATTTCTTCCAAAGTCAAGGTGATTCTTATGCGCAAGTTGCTGCCTTTCACACGACCTTGGCCACCACCAAAGCCGCCACTAAATCCAGAAAAACCGCCACCGCCAAAAGCTCCGCCAAAAATATCCCCAAATTGGCTGAAGATGTCGTCCATATTCATGCCACCACCCCCAAAGCCACCACCTTCAAAGGCTTGATGGCCAAATTGATCATAGCGCGCCTTCTTGTCTGGATTGCTTAAGACCTCGTAAGCTTCCGCCGCTTTTTTGAACATGGCTTCGGCTTCCTTGTTATCCGGATTTTTATCGGGATGGTATTTTATGGCTTTCTTCCGATACGCCTTTTTTATTTCCTCCGCAGTAGCGTTTTTACTGATATTGAGTATGTCGTAATAATCGTCTTTCATAGAATGATTCTATACTTTTTAGTTTTAATAGCCCGTGACCACTTTAGGAAAACGGATGATTTTATCACCCAATTTATAGCCCTTTTCAATGATATCGATGATTTTCCCTTTAAGCTCAGGAGTTGGTGCCGCAATTTGGGTAATGGCTTCATGTTCATCCGAATTGAAAGCATCTCCAACATTCACTTCAACTTCTTCCAAGCCTTTGCCGGTTAAGGTTGATCGCAACTTATTGCTAATTAATTCCACACCTTTCAAAAGCTCTTTTTCCCCTGTCTTTGAAATCTCGGAATAGGCTCTATCGAAATCGTCCAAAACCGGCAATAAGGACACCATGACATCCTGATTGGCTGTTTTAAACAAATCGATGCGTTCTTTGGCTGTGCGGCGTTTATAATTTTCAAAATCAGCAAAAAGACGAAGGAATTTATCTTTCTCCTTGCCAAGTTCTTCCTTTAATTGCTCTTCTTCCGAACGCTGCTCAACTTCTGTAGTGTCTTCCATATCGAATTCAATTTCTTCATTATCGATAGGTTCATTTTTATCTTTTGTACTCATTATTCAATCGCTTTTATATCTCGTTTTCAAGTTGGCAAAAGTACTGCCATTATTGATTAAATGTCAAAATGTCACGATAAATTTTAGGTCTTATTTTGTAATTCAACCATTTAAGGAATAAAAATGATGAAAAGAAGCTTCTTTTGCGATGATTTTTTAAACAATTGATCCTCTTAAATTATGGTAAGCTCACAATTTGCTCCCAAATACTAACTGATGGTGTTTATGGTTTTTTTCCTGTCCATTCTTTTGATTTTGTGCCTGTGCTTTTTAATGAATCCAAACGTTGTGGACTCCGAATTTTGGAGGAGGTCAAACTCCATTTTTACTCATTCTGCTTTTATTTTCCTTTTATTTTTCGGAGGTTTTCCAATTTTAAAGATGAAAATATCACCATCGAAGCGCAGAGTATTTTATTTCAAAATTATCTGTTTCTGTCCAAGGTCAAAGAGGTGAAATTTAAGGAATTTGATTATTATAAAATCGTAAATGAAGAATCCCGGAATGGAATTTTAGAAGCTGTTTGGAGCATTAAAGGTGGAAGATTAGCGGATACATTTTCTACTTTTCAATGCTCAAATTATAAAGCGTTGAAATCTGCACTGAAATTGAAATACAAAGGGGAATAGGGGGTATCGCCAATCAAGCAGTTGTGGTGCCGTTTTGGGGCGAAGGTTTGAGTTATTTGAGGATGTCCTCCAAGGCAGGCTGCAAATTTGAGTACTCAAAATGATACCCGTTTTCCTCAATTTTTTTGGAGCAGACACGTTGGCTTTCAAATAATAGAATGTGCATTTCTCCCAAAACCAATTTCATTAAAAATTCGGGAATATTGGGCAAAAACAATGGTTTGTGAAGGGTTTTGGCCACTGCTTTGGTCAAGTCAGTATTGGTGACAGGATTTGGTGCAGCACCATTGAACGTGCCTTCCAATTGCTGTTGTGCTGCATAGACAAAGATTCTTGCCAAATCTTCAATATGAATCCAGGATTGCCACTGTTTTCCGTTTCCGAAAGCGGCGCCCACACCCAACTTTATGGGTTTCAACATTTGGGGTAAGGCACCTCCTTTTTCTGATAATACCAGGCCAATTCTTATTTTGGAAACTTTGAGGTTTAATTTTAAAAATTCATCAGCTTTTTCTTCCCACTGCTGTGTTACTTCTCCTAAAAAAGTTGGAGACGTTTCCGGATATTTTTCTTCGTAATAATTGGTAAACGAATCTGGATAGATACCAATGGCACTTGCGGAAATTAAATGCTTAACTTGATGTTCGATCTTCATAAGTGTTTCTTTAAGCAACTGCAACGATTGCAATCGACTTTCCAAAATCACTTTTTTATAGGAAGAGGACCAACGTTTTGAAATGCTGGACCCAGCCAAATTTATGATGGTATCCACATGAGTAAAACAATCATTATCAATAATTCCTTTTTTAGGATTCCAATAAAAGCCTTTGTAATTGGCGGAATGTTCAATTTTCTTTTTCGAAGTGGTCAAATAATGAACAAGGATGTTTTCCTTATGACATTGCTTTACAATCTCACTTCCTATCAATCCTGTGGCTCCTGTAATTAATATAGTCATTTTACATTTTGCTTATTTATAAAGTTAAGCAATACCTAATCTGTAAAACGAGCATTTAATTTAGCTTTAACAGAATTAACTAAAATTTAAGCCAGGTGAATGACAAAATTAAGGATTAAATTAACGCTTTCTTTAGCCACTGCGGACACCATCCCTTTGAAACGGAAGTAATTTGATACAGATGTTATATGTGGTTAGAAATTCGCAACACAATCTAATTCTTTGTTGAGCGAAGCATTTTGCTCCCAAGTTCGCCAAAAACTTAGAGCCTTTTCTGAAAAGACATTTGGCTCACAAGTTCGCTGAATACTTCGATGCTCTTAGCATTTCCCTTTTTCCAGGTGGGCCTGGAAGTTTTTCAACAGTAAAACCAACTTTCAACATCGCACGACGAACACTTCCCTTTGCTGAATAAGTGACCAACACACCATTAGGTTTTAGGGCACTATACATTTTCGTAAATATGCCCTCTGTCCATAATTCGGGTTGGACTCTTGCACCAAAGGCATCAAAATAGATCAGATTGTAGCAATCCTTATCTTCAATTTGTTCAAAAAATTGTTGCCTTTTTGTCAAGGAAAAATGGGAATTGATTGTATGTTTTTCGTCCAAAGGAATTGAATGTAAGCTTGCAAACTCATGTGATCTTTTAATATCGATTTGATCTGAATAATTCAAGGCACTCAATTCATCCGAAGAAATCGGAAATGCCTCAACGCCAACATAATCAATGGCGACATTCGATTTTTCGGCTACAAGCAAAGTTATAAAAGCATTCAATCCTGTGCCAAAACCAATTTCAAGAATATTGATTGGACGTACCTCAGGAATGGTTTCCATAAAAAAAAGCAAACCATGTTTTATAAACACATGGTTTGCTTCTTGTATCGCTCCATGGATGGAGTGGTAATGTTCATTCCATTCGACCAAATGGATGGTCTTGGAACCGTCTGCCGTTGTTATGATGTTGCGCTGCAATTAGTCCTTGATTAGAACACCATCAGCTTCAAAAGAATAGGTTTTTTTTGGTTGTGTGATCGCGGCAATTTCTGCCTTGGATTTTCCTGCATCTTCAGCATAATGGCGTTGTTCGTCCACAGGAACTTCGTTAACGAATGCCTTTCCATTAAGGATCACTTCTTTACCAGCTATGTCCTTTGGCATGAAAAACCCATAATCCTTGAATTTTACCATGGCTTCTTCTCCGTTTTCAAGATTCAATGTCATCCAACAGCCCTTATTTTGGCAAACTTCATTGACTTTTGCTCTCGTTTTTATATTAATCGTATCGCCAACTGTCATAGATTTGTATGTTTCTGCCATATGTGTGATGGTAATCACATTGTTGTCATTAATCTTTTCACCATAAGATGTATAAGAAATATCATCCTTACCAACTACTTGTTTTTCAATATCCTGACCATAGCTCTTAAAAGAAAAAACAAACATTGCAAGCAGTAAAAAAGTTAATATAGATTTCATTGTCAGAGTGGATTTTAAAATTGATGTAACTACAAAGATACACGTTTTTTAAAAATGGAATTGGATTTTCTATATTGGTTTATTTGTATACTTTTGCAAAAGAAATAAAATAACATGACAAAAATTTCAACATGCGAAATCGATATAGTCAAATCAGAAACCTCAAAGATTGGCAAGGTCGATTTTGACAATCTAATATTTGGAAGAGTCTTTACTGATCACATGTTTTATTGTGATTATGTGGATGGAAAATGGCAACAACCAAAAATCACGCCTTATGGTCCAATGTCCTTTGAACCTTCTGCGCGTGTCTTCCATTATGGACAAGCGGTTTTTGAAGGTATGAAAGCTTATAAGGACGATGATGGCAATATGTTTCTGTTTAGACCAGAGGATAATTATGAACGTATCAACAAATCTGCTGCGAGATTGGCAATTCCAGAATTTCCAAGAGAATTTTTCTTTGAAGGTTTGACCAC
>JBDSFP010000302.1:0-7443 GCA_039919415.1 Aquaticitalea sp.
GGAAATCATTGCCGAACATCTTTGGGGCGACCATAGTGATATGCTGGATAATTTTGATTTTATTTACGTGCATATCAATAATTTGCGGAAAAAATTGACCCCAGCTGGCTCCAAATATATTCAAACAGCATATGGCAGCGGTTATAAATTTACAGAAATTTAAAAATTGGAAATAGACTACTTTTATAAAAATATTCGGAATACATATGTATTAAAACACGTCATATTAATGCTGATTTGTTTCTCGAGTATGTCAATAGCAAATGCCCAACAAGTCAACCTTGATTATTTTATGTCGAAGGCAGAATCCAATGCCATTGATTTAAAAAACAACAATAATCTTCTCAAAATCGGCCAACTCCAAAACGATTTGATTAGGGCTCAGAACACTGCTTTCAAAGTGGATGTAACCTCCGAAGTTTTGTTCGCTCCATTTTTCGACAGTAATGGCCATCCCATTGACATTACTGCGACACCTTCCCCCAATGCTTATGGTTATGATGTGGGCGTGACTAACGGTGGACTTTATTCCGCACAATTGAATGTGACAAAAAATTTGTTCAATTCGGCAATAACAAATAATCTGTTGTTTCAGAATCAGATAAAAAATGATGCGCTGGGATTATCTTCTGAAACTATTTTGCACAATGTACACAAAAACGTCATCGATGCCTATATCAATGCTTATCAACTGCAGCAACAGATTGAATTCATAAAAACCATACAAACCGACCTCAACAAACGCTTGGAAGTTGTTGAACTATTGGTAAAACGTGGCATTCTCCTGGAAAGTGATTACCTATTGCTGAAACTTGATATCGAAAGTAAAAATTTGGAACTTCAGCAAGCACGAACCAATTTCGATGCTGCCGTGGCACAACTTTACAATTTAGGTGGTCTTCCTATTGAAGCAGTAACTCAATTAGCAGCTCCAGAACTAACGCTTCAAGTCAATGCTCCCCAACGATACTACGAAAAAACCTTTGCGAATGACAGTTTACAAATCCTTGCCGACCAAAATGTCTTTGAAAACCTGTACAGACCTCAAGTATCGCTCTATGGAAACACAGGTTTGAACGCCGTGGAATTAAATAACATAGACCACAAATTTGGATTGAGTGCAGGGCTTAAATTAACAATTCCCATTTATGACGGCAGTCAAAAAAAATTCAATGCGCTTCAAAGTGAAGTGAAACAGGAAAGTCTTGGTGCCACTCGTGAAAATGCAAAAATTCAGTTGGAAAACAATTTGAAAAGTGTCCAAAAACAAATCGAGTCGTTACAAATTTCGCAGCAGCTCATTTCAAAACAATTGGAACAGCAACAAAACATTCTGGACATTTACAAAGGCAAACTCGTACAGGGTCAAGTGAGCATCATCGATTATTTAAACGTGGTACAGAATTATAAAATGAATGTATTTGCACAATTGCAGATGCAAACAAACCTTTTGTTACTTTACAATCAATATAATTTTACTAATTGGTAAGTCTATGAAATCGATATATATACTTTTTTTAATCTTGCCTTTAATGGGTTGTAAACAGAAAACAACGGATGAAGATTCAAAACCCACGCCAATTGAAGTCAAGGCAACGCAAGTACAAGCGCACGATTTGACAGAATATCTGACTTTTAACGGCACTACGCAATTCCAGAAAAAAGAAAATATACGATCGAACGTCACAGGTTATATTTCCTATATGCCATTTAAAATTGGTGATGTCGTTACGGCCGGTCAAGCATTTGCTTCAGTTCGCACAAAGGAGCAGGATGCACTCGCGGAAGCTATTAAAATCGACAGTTCCTTGGCGAAATTTTCACATCCCATTCGCATCAACAACAATTCTTCAGGCGTGATTTCGATGCTAAACATTCAAAAAAATGATTACGTGGCAGAAGGCGATACCTTGGCGACCATTTCCCAGCCTAATTCTTTGGTCATACAGGTCAATGTGCCTTTTGAATATGAAGATAGTGTGCACATTGGAACGCTTTGCGATATTCTCCTTCAGAATAATGAGATGATTTCAGCAAAAATCACAGGCAAATTGCCAATCATTGATGCTGTGGCACAATCCCAAACATTTTTGATCGCATTGCCAAATCAGCAATTGCCAGAAAACCTGAATGTCAGGGTAAAGATTATTTACAAGGAAGCGCCAAAAGCCATGAGCATCCCTCATGAAGCACTCCAAACAAATGAAATGCTCACGGAATTTTGGGTCATGAAAATTCATAACGATACATTGGCCATTAAGGAATCTGTCAGCCCAATGCTTAAGAATGATTCAATAGTACAAATAGAATCTCAATCGGTAAAATTGAACGATTGGATTGTTACCGAAGGAAGTTATCAAATGCAGGATTCGACCCTTGTGAAAATTAAAAAACAATAAAAAAAACCTAACAGGTTTTCAAAACCTGTTAGGTTTGAAACGCAATGAAAAATAAACATTCCATATATAAATTTCCGATTCTAGCCATTGCATTTTTACTTTTGGCAGGCGGTTTTTTTACGTATCAAAATTTAAAAACTGGTCTGTTTCCCGATATCACCTTCCCAAAAATAAAAGTCATTGCCGATGCTGGCCAGCAACCTGTGGACAAAATGATGACCACGGTTACTGTGCCTTTGGAAAACATCATCAGACGTACCGAAGGTTTGCAGTACATTCAAAGTACGACTTCTCGAGGTAGTTGTGAAATTTCGGTTTTTTTGGATTGGAATATGGACATCAATTTGGCAAAATCCCAGATAGAATCTTTCCTCAATCAAGCACAAGGGCAAATTTTGCCCGATACCAATATTTCGGTGGAGAAAATGAATCCTTCCATCTTGCCTGTGATGGGTTATTCATTGGAAGGCGATTTGTCGCAAGTCGATTTAAAGAAAATCGCGAAGTACCAGATCAAACCCTATTTGGCAGCGACATCGGGCGTTTCAGACATTGTCGTTATTGGTGGCAAGGACAAGGAATATCAAGTAGTGCTCAAACCGAAAATTATTAGTGCATTAGGCATTTCCATTGACACTATTCAAACTGCAATAAAAAACTCCAATATTTTACAATCCAATGGCTATCTGGCAGACTATAATCGGTTGTATCTCACACTGACGGACAACGCCATTGATAACATTGGCGACTTAGAAGACCTCGTTATTGTCAACAGTCCCAACCGTTTGATTCGGCTGAAAGACCTTGCGGACATTCAGGTGGCGGAAGTTAAAGAATATGTGAAAATCATCGCGAATGGCAAAAATGTGCCTCTGATAGCAATCATCAAACAGCCAAATGCCAATCTGATTGAGGTGAGCCAAAGCGTGGAACAAAAAGTTGCAGAACTCTCGAAAACACTCCCAAAAGATGTAAAAATCGTGCCGTTTTACAATCAAGCAAATTTTGTCAACAAAAGCGTAACGAGTATTAAAGATGTACTTTGGATAGGCTTGGTGCTGTCGTTGATTGTGGTCATTCTTTTTTTAAGGTCTTTTTCGGCAAGTATGGTCGTTGTTTTGACAATTCCGGTATCATTGTCATTAACTCTGATAGTTTTGGATGCCATCGGTTATACTTTCAACATTATGACCCTAGGTGCGATTGCCGCCGCTATTGGATTGATGATTGACGACGTGGTCATTATCATAGAGCAAATCCATAAAATCAGGGAAGAACATCCCGAAAAATCCATTTACTATTGTGCCAAGGAAGCCATTGTCCATTTATTGCCAGCGATGATAGGTTCATCATTGAGCACCTTGGTAATTTTTGTGCCATTTGTTTTGATGACAGGAGTTGCAGGCGCTTATTTTCAAGTGATGGCCTATAGTATGATCATTGCGTTAGCATCTTCTTTTGTGGTTACATGGTTAATTGTTCCAGTGCTTTATGTGTTGTTCTCAAAAGAAAAACCATTGAAAAGCAAACACACAGCCAATACGAAATGGATTCACAATATCCTGACAAAACCATTGATTCCAATTGTTTTCATCATTGGATGTATTTTGATATTCGTTCTGATTCCTTCAAATTTACCTTCCGGATTTTTACCTGAAATGGACGAAGGTAGCATCATTCTCGATTTTGACAGTCCACCGGGAACGACTTTGGAAGAAACAGATAGACTGTTAAGCATCGTCAACAACGTTCTGGATGAGCAACCAGAAGTGGAAGCCTATTCTGGCCGTTTGGGCACACAACTTGGTTTTTTTATTACGGAACCAAGCCGAGGCGATTATTTAATTAAGTTGAAAGATAAACGGTCAAAAACCACCGAAGAGGTCAGCGACGAAATCCGACAGAAAGTGGAAGCAGCAGCGCCACAATTAATTGTCGATTTTGGTCAGGTCATTGGCGATATGTTGGGGGATTTAATGAGTTCGGTACAACCCATCGAAATCAAGATTTTTGGGGATGACATCCAAAAATTGCAAGACATTTCCAGAAAAGTAGCCTCTGAAATCGAAACCGTTGATGGAACGGCGGATGTATTTGACGGAATAACCATCGCTGGCCCGGAAATATCCATTCAACCGAATGTTCCGGTTTTAGCACAAATGGGACTTTCACCGAGCGATTTTCAGTTGCAACTCCAGACCCAATTGGAAGGTGTCGTCGTGAGTACCATGATCGACAAAGAACAAATCGTAGACATTCGACTGATTTATCCAAATGCCAATAATACCTCTGTTCACGACCTTCAAAATACGACGATACAACTGCCCAATGGCTCGGTTGTTCCTATAGAAACTGTGGCAAATATAAAAATTGGAAAAGGCGTTGCCAAAATAAATCGCGAAAATCAAAAACCCATGGGCGTAGTCACGGCACGTTTGAACAATCGTGATTTGGGTTCGACCTTAACGGATATCAAAGCACAATTATCCAAAAATCTCAGTCTGCCTTCTGGATATCATATTGTGTATGCAGGTTTATACAAAGAGCAGCAACAAGCTTTTAACGAATTGCTGATGATCTTGATTTCGGCGATTTTGCTTGTATTTATTGTAATCTTGTTCCTTTTCAAAAAGATAAAAATCGCTTTGGCCATCATCAGTATTGCAATTTTGGGAGTCGCTGGCTGCTTCTTGAGTTTATATATTACAGGAACACCTTTAAACATTGGAAGCTATACAGGCATCATCATGATTGTGGGAATCATTGGCGAAAATGCCATATTTACCTATCGGCAATATCAGGATAGTGATGAAACTTTATCACATTTAGAAAAAATTGAATTTTCCATTGCAGCGCGATTACGTCCTAAATTAATGACAGCATTTGCCGCCATCATGGCCTTGACACCCTTGGCTTTTGGTATTGGCGCCGGGGCACAATTACATCAACCTTTGGCAATAGCCGTAATTGGAGGGCTTGTATTTGCATTACCTTTATTGTTGATTGTTTTACCTAGCATTATGAAATTAATAAAGGAGTAAGGGAAAAATGAACGATAACAAAATAAACCTCTTAAAAAAAATCTCCCAAAAACAATTACAATTTGGGCTTATCGTCGTTTTTGCCAGTCTTATATTCCTTTATTTTTTAACTCGACATTACATTGTTACCGAAACGGAAGAAAGCCTTAATAATTCGGAATACCGTATTGAACAATTATTGAAACAGGATAATAAAGTAACATCCTTACCTCCTATTTTTGAAGTATATGAAGTAAAAACCTTGAAACCAACGACATTGAAGGATACCTTAATTCTTGATGAACTGCAAAATGAAGATGAACATTTCAAGGAGTTAAATACCTACAAATCCTTTAATGGAAAAAATTATCATATTATCACTAGAGCGATTATTGTGGAATATGATGACACCTTGTTGTCCATTTTGAGTGTATTTGGAATTATCATTTCACTAATTTATTTGGCGCAATATATTTTTAATAAGCAAATCAACAAGGTTATATGGCAACCTTTTTTCAATAATTTGGATGCCATTAAAAAATATTCCATACAATCCAATAAGCCGCTTGAACTATACCCTTCGGACGTTTTGGAGTTTTCTGAATTGAATATCCAATTGGAATTGTTGACGAATAAAGTGGCAACCGATTTTCAAAATCTAAAGCAATTCACTGAAGATTTATCTCATGAAGTTCAGACACCTTTGGCAATCATACAGGCAAAAATTGAAAATTTAATAGACAGTTCCAAAGGATTGAGCGATGAACATATATCTGTTTTATCTGATATTCAAAAAAACTCTAAACGCCTTTCTAAACTTAATAAAGGCTTGATTTTGTTGACCAAAATCGATAATCAGCAATTCAATGAGCTTGAAACGATTGAAATTAATTCTCTTATCAATTCTTCGGTGGAGGATGTTCAGGATATAGCGAACATCAAAAATATTGCATTCCAAATTACCGATAAAAAAAAGGTAAATGTGATAATGGACAGGGTCTTGGCTGACGTGTTATTTTCAAATTTAATCGGGAATGCGATTAAGCACACTTCAAAAAATGGGAAAATAAACATTCAACTAGAGAACGAATCCTTCACAATCAGCAATTCGGGAAATGCAGGCATTGTGAATTCACATAAACTGTTTCATCGTTTTTACAAAGAAGATAATCGTTCGCAATCATTAGGACTTGGGTTGGCAATTGCAAAGAAAATATGTGATTTTTATCAATTTTACATTCAATATACATTTGAAAACAATAAACATTGCTTTAGCATAAAATTTAAAAATCGATCTTAAACTTATAAAGATTCAAATCTTTAAAATATCTTAAGAATTGCCGCCTAATTTTGCAAAAATAATTATATCTTGAAACCACATAATTTCTTCTACGGAGTTTTACTTCTCTTAATTTTCTTTTTATCCAATACGAGCGTTGCACAAAACGTAACCAACCACGAACCACAATACGAAAAAACAATTCAGGATATTGGGGATTTTGTCCATGTTGGAATGCCAATCGCCGTCGGTGTGACCACCTTGATTATTGGCGACAAAAAAGGAACCTGGCAATTTGCAAAAGGTTTTGGTGTCAATTTGGCTGCCACGTTTGTTCTAAAATATACTATCAACAAGCCTAGGCCTAATGGAGCCACCGATGGCCATGCCTTTCCTTCAGGACATACATCGGTCGCCTTTCAAAGCGCCTCTTTCCTTCAACGACGTTATGGCTGGAAATATGGCATTCCAGCGTATGCACTTGCCGGTTTTGTAGCTTACAGTCGCATCGATGGTGCCAACGACCGACATGATGGTTGGGATATTTTGGCAGGTGCAATTATAGGTGTCGGAAGTACGTATCTGTTCACCACGCCTTATGAACAGGAACATTTGCAACTGTCATTCAGCAGCAAGGACCAAAATTATTTATTGGGCCTGAACTATAAATTTTAAATACAGAAGTAACTTAATAAAATCTTTAGATTTCCCTCTTACCTTTATACTACTAAAACATTTATAAAAT
>JBDSFP010000307.1:0-2795 GCA_039919415.1 Aquaticitalea sp.
TAAACAATGCCTCTCCGACCGGATACGAGTGGACGGGACAAAACATTTGGATGGACTACCTCAAACCCTATGTGGACGAATTCATAACCGACACTTATGGCACGGCAGTGGGCGTTATCAACCCAAAAGCAAAATACAAAGTGGTCATTGAAGGCCATGCCGATGAAATCTCATGGTACGTCAATTACATTACCGACAACGGATTGATCCATGTCATCCGTAATGGCGGCAGCGACCATATGATCGCGCCTAGTAAAATCGTCAACATCCACACCAAAAAAGGGATTGTGAAAGGCGTGTTTGGTTGGCCAGCTATCCATACGCGAAATAAGGAAAAGGAAGAATCCCCAAAAATTGAGAACATCACCATCGATGTTGGAGCAAAGGACAAAGCTGAAGTCGAAAAGATGGGAGTGCATGTAGGTTGCGTGATTACATATCCCGATGAATTCCATATTTTGAACAATGACAAATTCGTAGGCCGAGCCCTCGACAATAGAATGGGAGGCTTTATGATTGCCCAAGTAGCCCGTTTGCTTCACGAAAACAAAAAGAAACTGCCATTTGGACTCTATATCACGAATTCGGTACAGGAAGAAATAGGCTTACGAGGTGCCGAAATGATTACGCAACGCATCCAGCCCAACGTTGCCATCGTCACAGACGTAACGCACGACACAACCACTCCAATGATTGACAAAAAGAAAGAAGGTCATTTGGAACTGGGACTTGGGCCTGTGGTGGCGTATGCGCCTGCCGTACAGCAAAAATTGCGCGATTTGGTTACTGACACCGCTGACAAGAACAAGATTCCATTCCAGCGATCGGCTTGTTCGCGTGCCACAGGAACTGATACCGATGCTTTTGCCTATAGTAATGGTGGTGTAGCGAGTGCCTTGATTTCCTTGCCCTTACGCTACATGCATACAACCGTGGAAATGGTGCATCGCGAGGATGTGGAAAACGTGATTAAATTGATATACGAATCACTTTTGACAATCAAGGATGGAGAAACCTTTAGTTATTTCGAGAAATAATGGCCTTAACCCAACAAAAGAAACTATTTGACCTTCCCGACGAGGTCACTTATTTAAACATTGCGAGTCAGTCGCCTTCCTTCAATGCGGTTTATGAAGCCGGATTGGAAGGTCTCAAACAAAAGAATCGGCCATACCTGATTTCTACTTCAGATTTTTTTGAGCCTGTCACAGAACTTAATAAACGCTTCGCACAGCTCATTGAAGCTGACGATCACAATCGTATTGCAAACATTCCTTCGGTGTCTTATGGCATGGCGACTGTCGCCAATAATATCCGATTGAATCCTGGGGATGAAATTCTGTTGATGCATGAGCAGTTTCCCAGCAACTATTATATATGGAAACGATTGGCAGATAAGTACGATGCAACGATTGTAACCATTATGCCACCTTTTATAAAAGAGCAAAGAGCCCAGCATTGGAATCAAACAATTTTGAATGCAATCACTGAAAAAACCGCTGTGGTGGCCATGGGAAACATCCACTGGTCCAACGGAACTTTATTTGATTTGAAAGCGATTGGCGCAAAGGCAAAACAATATAATGCACTCATGATTATCGATGGCAGTCAATCGGTGGGTGCCTTGCCTTTTTCTGTGAAGGAGTTGCAACCCGATGCCTTGATCTGTGCTGGTTATAAATGGCTGTTCGGACCTTATGGCTGTGGTTACGCCTATTATGGACCATATTTTGACAATGGAATTCCTATTGAGGAAAATTGGACGAATCGACTTCACAGTGAGAATTTCTCTGGCCTGACACATTATGAACCTGAATACAAACCTTTGGCAAATCGCTATTCCGTTGGTGAAAGTGGCAATTTCATTTATGTGAAAATGCAATTGGAAGCCTTGAAACAGGTTTTAGAATGGACACCAAAAGCCATTCAGGACTATTGTAAAACAATTTCTTCGGAAGCAGTGGAACAACTTCAAAGCATGGGTTGCCAAATTGAAGAGGCCAATTACAGAACCCATCATTTATTTGGGATAGAATTGCCTGAAAATTTAGACCTCAAAATCCTAAAGGCTGCTTTACAACGCGATCAAATTTTTATTTCGTTCAGAGGCAGATACATTCGAATTTCTTGTCATGTATTCAATAACAAAGCGGATTTTCAAAAATTAGTGGTGTGTTTAAAATCGGTTATACCATAAATCCAAGTGGAAGAACACATAGACATCCTAACCGAAGGAGGCAAGAAAACCGGCAAGAGTTGCCCAAAATCTGAAATCCACGCCAAAGGTTATTATCACAATACCGTTCATATCTGGTTCTATGATGCGGATGGCAATATTCTCTTGTCACAACGTTCCGCAAAAAAAGAATTGCATCCATTACTTTGGGACGTTTCGGTAGCAGGACATGTGGATGCTGGAGAAACCCTAAAAGATGCTGCTATCAGGGAAATAAAGGAGGAAATCAATCTCAAGGTCAAGAAAGAGAATCTGCATAAAATTGGGGTTTTTGAATGTTTTCAGACCTATGAAAATGGGATTATCGACAATGAATTCCATCATACCTATATTACTGACCTGGATATTGCCATAGGAATAATGAAACCTGCAGAAGACGAAGTGCAAGCACTAAAATTGATTTCAGCTGTTGAATTTTTTGAAATTTTGGACGATATTGGTGTTGATAATTATTTCATAGCAAGCAATAAACCCCATTACGAAAAGGTATTTGATGCCATTTTACAAAGAATAACCTGACTTTAATTTCCAATGACGCTACTCCTTTCTGCAATTGCTC
>JBDSFP010000350.1:0-2550 GCA_039919415.1 Aquaticitalea sp.
AAATGCAAGGCGAGACGTTGGTCGCTATTCACTTTGTGAGGTTTGCTTCCCAAAGCGGTTGCCAAGGATTTCAAAACCTTTAAATCTGTTTTGTCAATCACTTCAATACAAATGGGCACCACTTTAAAATCGACATCCGCATCTTTACTAAAAGTTTGCAACGGATAGAAGACACCTCTATGATTTTTTTTATCCAAATCATAAATGCCGACACTTCCCGAGGTATGTACGACCAAACGGCTTTCAAATGGTAATTGTGACGACAATTCCCCAATGGCATCATCACTCACAGCAATGAAGTAAACATCTGCTGGAATTATTGAGTTAATGGAATCCGTAATCTCAACTTCATTTTTAAAAGTTTGAAGGGTTTCCAAATGGCGATTATACCACTGAACTACCAAAACATTTTTGGCTTTTCGGAATGCTTTGTACAAATGCGTCGCAACATTGCCAGAACCAAGGAGAACCACTGAAATCATGATGCTAAAATACATAAGAATTAAGAATTAAGAATTAAGAATGAGGAATTTTTGGAGTTGCAAGAAAAGATTATACCTTAAATTTACGATATGAAAAAGGACATTCAAAATAGGGAAGACATCTTTTTGTTGGTTTCTGAATTTTACATAAAAATTAGGAAAGATGCTATTTTAGGTCCTTTTTTCAATAGAGTTATCAACGATTGGGATGCGCATATCGAACGCTTGACAACCTTTTGGGAAACAAGTTTATTCATGAACAAAAAATTGGAACAGCGCTATTACGGAAACCCTCTGGAAGTGCATGTAAAAGTGGATCAGGAGAACGATAACGCCATAACAGAACTTCATTTTGGGCTATGGATCAATCTTTGGTTTGCGACCTTGGACGAACTTTTTGAAGGAGAAATAGCAGAAAATGCCAAAAACCGAGCGCGCAAAATGGGAACGTTTTTGTACCTGAATATTTTTCAGGCAAGGTCCCGTTAAATTGAAATTGAATTAGAAATTATTCTTGACTTCAACTTGTACTTCGATATAATTTTAACAATTATTTTCCAAACCCAAATCAACTAAATACATTAAATTTGCACTGCCGAAATTCCGGTATCAATATTAGGCCCATTATGATGCAAAGTAAGTTCGCAAAAATTATATTCTCCACCCGACTGACTGCTATTTTATTTGTTGTTTTTGCCGTCGCCATGGCCACGGGAACCATCCTGGACAGGCACATGGACACCTCGCCAACACCATATACCAGAACCTTGATATACAATGCATGGTGGTTTGAGGCCATCATGGTTTTTTTCGTCATCAATTTTGTTGGTAACATTTCCAGATACCGCTTATTGAGAAGGGAGAAATGGGCAACCTTGCTTTTGCATTTGTCATTAATTTTAGTCATTGTAGGCGCCTTTGTGACTCGTTATTTTGGTTTCGAAGGCATGATGCACATCAGGGAAGGGGAAACTGAAAGTCAATTTTTATCTCAAAAAACCTATTTCACAGCTTATATCGATGGCGATTTTTTGATTGATGGCGTCGCACAGCGAAAAGTGATTGAAAAGCAAGTGGATTGGTCACCTCGTTTGGACAATGATTTTAAAATAAATACGGAATATAATAAAGTTCCAGTTACAATTGAACTTGAAAAATTTGTCAAAGGCGCTGAAAAAGATATTGTACCTGATGAAAATGGAGAAGAATATCTAAAATTGGTCGAAGCTGGGGAAGGAGAGTCGCATAACCATTTCCTGAAAGTAGGAGAAGTACAAAGCATACATAACGTCTTGGTTTCATTGAACAAACAAGTCGACGGCGCCATCAACATCACAAATACTCCAGATGGTCTTACCATCGAGTCTCCGTATGAAGGCGAATACATGACAATGGCTACCAGAGTACAGGGAAAATTGGTAAAGGATAGCCTTCAACCATTGGTATTGCGTTCCCGTTATATCATTGGAGAGATGGCGATGGTATTTCCAAAACCTGTGGTCAAAGGGAACTTCGACATCGTCAAAAAACCTCAAATCCTGAAAGGTGATGAAGATGGTATCGTGATGAAAGTCACGACAAATGGCAAAACGGAACGTGTGAAAATTCTCGGGGGAAAAGGCATGAACAATGCATTTGAACAAGTTAAAATCGGCGACTTGGATATTGCCATGAAATACGGTTCCAAAGTCCTCGAACTGCCTTTTGGAATTAAATTGAATGATTTCATCGCCCAGAAATATCCAGGGACAGAGAAAAGTTATTCCTCTTATGAAAGTAAAGTAACTGTGGTAGAAAAAAAGAATGACGATTATGATTATCACATTTATATGAACCACATTCTCGATCAACAAGGGTATCGCTTTTTTCAAGCCAGTTTTGATCCGGATGAAAAAGGAACTATACTATCCGTTAACCATGATTTCTGGGGCACCTGTATCACTTATAGTGGTTATTTTATGCTGTTTTTTGCCTTGCTCTCAATTATGTTTGATAAACATACCCGGTTTGCCGATTTAAAACGCATGTTGGACAAAGTGAAAAAACAAAAACGCAAAGTGGCGACCAT
>JBDSFP010000351.1:0-5626 GCA_039919415.1 Aquaticitalea sp.
TTATGAAGGGGAAAAATTAGATAAATATTATAAAGCAGATTTTATTTGCTATGACAAAATAGTTTTGGAAATAAAATCGGTAAGCCAAATACCTGTTGCTTTTTATGCACAGACTAGTAATTATTTGGCTGCCACAAAGAAAGAATTGGGAATACTGATTAATTTCGGACAACCTTCCCTTATTTACAAAAGAATAGTAAAATTAAATAACTTGCGATAAACTAATTCGCGTAATCCGCGATAATTCGCATTAATTAGTGATTCATGATAGATAACAACCAATTATTGCGTTTTACTACAGCAGGAAGTGTTGATGATGGAAAGAGCACATTGATAGGTCGATTATTGTACGATTCAAAATCGATATTTGAGGACCAATTGGCGGCTATTGAAAATACGAGCAAGAAAAAAGGACATGTAGGTGTGGATTTGGCTTTGTTTACGGATGGTTTGCGCGACGAACGCGAACAAGGCATTACCATAGATGTTGCCTACAGATATTTTACAACTCCAAAACGAAAATTCATCATTGCTGATACGCCAGGACATATTCAATACACTCGAAATATGGTCACTGGAGCTTCCACGGCCAATGCAGCCATCATCTTGGTCGATGCTCGTCATGGTGTCATAGAGCAAACCAAACGCCATTCTTTTATTGCGTCTTTACTGCAAATTCCACATGTGATTGTGTGTGTGAATAAAATGGATTTGGTGGAGTATTCTGAAGAAGCATACAATGACGTTATCAATCAGTTTGAAGAGTTTTCATCGAAATTATTGGTAAGGGACATCCATTTCATTCCTATCAGCGCACTCGACGGTGACAATGTGGTTCATCGCTCTGAAAATATGGATTGGTACCAAGGCGCGCCATTGTTGCATACCTTGGAAACCATGCACATCAGCAGCGACATCAATAAAGTGGATGCTCGTTTTCCTGTGCAAACAGTCATTAGACCTCAAAACGACACACACAGAGATTACAGAGGTTATGCAGGACGGATTGCCAGTGGCGTTTTAAGGGTTGGAGATGAAATTACCGTGATGCCATCAGGTTTTACCTCAAAAATAAAAACCATAGATACATTGGATGAAACTATGGAGGAAGCTTTTGCACCTATGTCAGTTTCGATTACTTTGGAAGACGACATCGACATAAGTAGAGGCGATATGATCGTACGTTCAAAAAACAAACCGGAGCCGTTACAGGATTTGGAGGTTATGATCTGTTGGTTGCAAAACACAAGTGCCAAACCCAATGCGAAATATACCATTCGCCACACCTCCAATGAGCAAAAGGCAATGATCAAGGAAATAGTCTATAAAATTGACATCAACTCTTTGGAACGCAGAACAGATGACAAAGAATTGAACATGAATGACATTTGCAAAATAAAATTAAGAACAACTAAACCCTTGATGGTTGATCCTTACAGGGAAAACAGAACCACTGGAAGTATCATTCTTATTGATGATGCCACCAATGAAACTGTTGCGGCGGGAATGATTGTTTAAGAATCAAATGAATTTGCGAAAGGACTTTGCTTTACAGATTTTTTAGATTTAAAGAATGTATCTTCAAGATGTAAATTACATCTTTATAATAAGCAAAATAAAATGATAGTATAGTCAAAATACTCAAATTGGAATCCCACTAAAAGTTAGGAGAGGTATCTTCTGTTTTGTGAAGAATATAAAAAATCGAATAAAAATAGTATTAAAGAATTTATAAGATAGAAATGAATCTTAATAATAAATCCATATTGATTACCGGAGGCACTGGCTCATTGGGTAAGGCCTTGACAAGACATATTTTATCGAATAATTTAGATGTTAAGAGATTAATTATTTATTCCAGGGATGAACAAAAGCAATTTCAAATGGCTCAAGAGTTTCCCGTTGACAAGTATCAACAAATAAGATATTTTATCGGTGACGTAAGGGATAAGGAAAGGTTGATACGAGCCTTTCAGGGTGTTGACTACGTCATTCACGCCGCTGCGATGAAACATGTGCACATTGCAGAATATAATCCTGACGAATGCATCAAAACCAATATTGGAGGTGCTCAAAATGTCGTAGATGCATGCTTAAAAACTAAAGTTGAACGCGTGGTTGCGTTGTCAACCGATAAAGCTTGTGCCCCAATCAATCTGTATGGAGCCACAAAATTGACTTCAGACAAATTATTCATTGCGGCCAATAATATTAAAGGTGAAAATCCCATTCGATTTTCAGTCGTACGGTACGGGAATGTAATGGGCTCCAACGGTTCGGTTATTCCATTTTTTATCAACAAGAAGAACGAAGAGAACAAGCTTCCCATAACAGATCCAAATATG
The DNA here is from genome assembly GCA_039919415.1 of Aquaticitalea sp. Taxonomy (GTDB): domain Bacteria; phylum Bacteroidota; class Bacteroidia; order Flavobacteriales; family Flavobacteriaceae; genus JBPOFM01. The sequence goes on from JBDSFP010000351.1 coordinate 2,346, forward strand.
ACACGCTTTAACATATCACTCAAAGGTGGTGTTGAAATGGTTATGCACGCTTTGGAACATGCGTGGGGAGGCGAATTGTTTGTTCCGAAAATCCCCTCCTATAAAATCATGGATGTAGCACAAGCAATTGGTCCTAATTGTGACAAACCAATCGTGGGCATTCGTCCTGGCGAAAAGGTGCATGAAGAGATGATCACGGCTTCGGATTCTTTTAACACCTATGATTTGGGAAAATATTATACCATTCTTCCGGCTACACATAAATGGCTTTTGAAAGATTATATAGAGGAATTTGGTGCCAAAAAAGTAAAAGAAGGCTTTAGTTATAATTCTGGCGAAAACACTGTATGGGAAACGGTTGAATCTTTAAGAGGCCTAATCAAGGAACATGTGGATGAGACCTTTGACTTTTAGCAATGAAGAGAATCGCTATCATTCCTGCAAGAGGAGGAAGTAAACGCATCCCTAAAAAAAACATTAAGAACTTTTTGGGAAAGCCCGTTATTTCCTATTCCATCGAATCTGCACTAAAGAGCCACTTATTTGATGAGGTGATGGTTTCAACAGATGACGATACCATTGCTTCGATTGCCAAAAAATACGGAGCGCAGGTTCCATTTTTAAGAAGCCCAGAAAAATCCAATGATTTTGCAACTACTTTTGACGTTATAGAAGAAGTAATTTTAAATTATAAAAAATCTGGATTGGCCTTTGACGAAGCTTGCTGCATCTACCCTACGGCTCCTTTTACAACACCTGAACAATTAAAAAAATTCTATGATTTTTTGACAAGTTCAAAATTCGACTGTGTATTCCCCATACTTAAATACAGCTACCCAATTCAGCGTGGTTTGCGAGTGAATGACACTAACCAAATGCAGATGATTTCCCCAGAAAATTTGGTTACTAGATCTCAAGACCTTGAATCCTCCTATCACGATGCCGGACAATTTTATTGGTTCGATGTCGAAAAACTCATGAGTTACAAGCAATTGTGGACTGACAATACTGGAGCGTTGGAAATTCGTGAAATGGAAGCCCACGACATTGACCATATTGAGGATTGGGAAGTGGCAGAATTCAAATATCAAATGCTTCAAAAACAAAAGACCAATTCAAAATGAAAAAAAGGCTATTGATAACGGGAGCAACAGGAATGTTGGGGTCTACTTTGGCAAAACGTTTTCAGCAGTCCTTTGATGTTTTTGCAACTGGATCGGTTAATCCCGGTTTTGATTTCATAAATAATTTCATGGAATTTGACTTGGCAAATTCTGATTATTCAAAATTAATCGAATGGTCACAACCCGAGATAATCATACATGCCGCAGCTTTGACCAATGGAAACTATTGTGAGCAGCATCCCAAAGAAGCCTTTGACATCAATGGTATATCTCTGCAAAAAATATGTCAATCTACTTCAAAAAATACTCATATTATTTATGTTTCCACTGATGCCGTTTTCCCCAATAATCAACATCTGGCAAAGGAAATAGACTGTGTGCATCCAGAAAGTGTGTACGGCAAGTCTAAAGAAATTGGAGAGTTTTTCCTGAAACATTCAAATTCAGATTATACGATAGTAAGAACAACAATAGTTGGAACGAACTTTAACAAGCAGCGGCAAGGATTTGTTGAATGGATTGTGAATTCGTCAAAGAATAATCAAGAGATATCATTGTTTGAAGATGTAATTTTTACACCCATTTCCATTTGGAATCTGACCGACCACTTGGGATATATCATTGAGAACAGCAAATTATTTTCAGGAGTAACGCTGCATGTTGCTGGGAATGAGATCTGCTCAAAATACGAATTTGGAACGGTATTGCTAAAAGCACTAAATTTACCAATTGGCATGATAAAGAAAGGTAGAATATCTGATTTTTCTGGTAGGGCAAAAAGAAGCACGGACCAAACATTGGATTCTCAAAAGTTTGAAAAAATGAGCTTTAGGGGTCTACCAAATTTGAAACAGACCATTGAGGAAATAAAAAACGATTATAATGAAAAGCATTAAACTGGGCAGCAAGACCATTGATAATAATTCCTTATATTTCATAGCAGACATTGGAGCCAATCACAATAGCTCATTGCAAAAGGCTATGGAATTGATTCACTTGGCAAAAGAAGCTGGAGCAGATGCGGCAAAATTTCAAAACTTTCAAGCTAATAAAATAGTCAGTAAAAAAGGATTCGATGCCATGCAGGGCAAATTATCGCACCAATCCAATTGGAAAAAATCAGTGTTTGAAGTCTATGAAGATGCCAGTATCAATAAGGACTGGACCGAAACATTGAAAAACGAATGTGATAAAGTGGGCATTGATTATTTTACTAGTCCGTATGATTTTGATTCGGTGGATTTGGTAAATCCATATGTAGATTTATATAAAATCGGTTCAGGGGATATTACTTGGCTAGAGATTATAGAGTATATTTTAGACAAAAAGAAACCAATTTTGATTGCTACAGGAGCGTCCAACATGGAAGATGTTGACCGTGTGATGACGATGGCCTTGAAAAAAACCAAAGATATTGTGTTGATGCAATGCAATACCAATTATACTGGTAGTAAGGACAATTTCAACTATTGCAATTTAAATGTATTGAAAACTTTCAAGAACAAATATCCAGAAGTTCTGTTAGGATTGTCCGACCATACGCCGGGTCATGCCACAACATTGGGAAGTATTGCCTTGGGCGCGAGGATCATTGAAAAACATTTTACTGACAATAATGATCAGGAAGGACCAGACCACGCATTTGCAATGAATCCTGCAAGTTGGAGGCAGATGGTGGATCGGTCTTATGAGTTGCTTTCAGCTTTAGGAGATGGTGTCAAAAGAGTTGAGCCCAATGAAATTGAGTCCATGATGGTACAACGACGCTGTATGAGGGTCAACCGAGACCTAAAGGCTGGTGATGTTCTGAAAAAAGAAGATATTGTTGTATTGCGCCCTATTTCTGAAGGTGGATTGGCACCTTTTGAAATGAACGGCATTTTGGGCAAAACATTGAAATCGGAAATTGAATCGGGAGACCATTTAACAAAAAACCATTTTTAGAGAATGATTACAGGCACAAACGTAGGCTTAAGAGCTGTTGAAAAGGAAGATTTACAATTGCTTCGTGATTGGAGAAACCTTCTGGAATTTAGAAGAAACTTTCGAGAGGTCAGAGAGTTGTCCTTGGCAGACCAAGAGGCCTGGTTTGAAAATTTACAAAGCAGCAAAAACAACAATTTTATGTTTACCATTGTAGACTTAAAAACCAATGAG
>JBDSFP010000354.1:0-5720 GCA_039919415.1 Aquaticitalea sp.
CCATTATAAAAGTGGCTGAACTATTTGTAGCATCTGTTATGAGATACAAATTTCCCCTAAATCTATTTGGATTGGGGCTTATTTCGTCACAATCTAATTTTACATTCTCTTTTTCGTAAAAACCATCTTCTGTTTTCTTAAAACCAATTTTTGGTTTTTTAAAATCATCATCCCAACCATCTAAATAAGGTGACAAACTATCTGGTATGGAAATGTATTTATACAACCGTCTTACTGGATTTGCACAACCAAAAGGTTTTTTAACCAAATATGATAATACGGCATCTCTTGCTTCATCTGCACCGCCTTCAGTTTCTCTAATATCTACAATTAGGTTTTTATATCCTTTTTTATTTATTGAAATGAATGTACTATCTAAATATTTTTTGAAATCAAATTTCCAGTTATAAGTTGTGAAATCGCCTAATCGAAACAAAACAGTATTCTTATCTATCTCATTCAAATACCAAGTTTGTTCATTTTTAGGAATGATACCATTTTTGGCAATATAATTTTGTTCTCTTTGCTCCTTGCTAAAGCCTTTTACCAAAATTATTTTCCTTCTTTTACCTGCCTTAAGTGTCAATTCGTAATTTTCGTTATCAATATTTGGTTTGAAAAAAAGTGGGAAAAACACATCAAATGTGCAGTAAGATTTTGGGTTCAAATCTCTTTTGTGAATTGTGATATTATCCAATTTTTTGTTTAATCCGTTTTTGCCATCTGCCTTACTTATAGTTATTAAGCTGTCAACGATTTGTTTAGTGGGAATACCATTTATTGCCAAAATTTCGTCGCCTATTTTTATTTGTTTGTTATCAGTGAGGTTGTAAGTTATAATAAATTTATTGTCAATTACATTATACATTACTGGCATAACAATTTTTGAAAAAAGCTCTTCTTTTAATTCATTTTTATTGTTCCAATAGCTTACAAATGAATGTCCACATTTAAGTTTTATGTTTAATTGTGAAATCAAAATAAAAAAATGTTTAAGCGAAATAGCTGTGTCCACTTTTTTATCAATTACTTTAAAATAATTGTCTATTTGCTCTTTGCTATTGAATCTGTAAAGACCTGGGTGAATGTTTTCCCAAGTCGCTTTCATTACAGCCAAATCATATTTCATATCGGCTGGTTGTAATATTGTCGTTTGAGAAAAGCAGTATTGAAATTGAGAAAGAATGACAATACTTAATAGAAAGAGTCTATTTTTCATATACTTTTAATATTTCGTAGAGTTTCTTTTAAAATTACTGCCAACACTTATATAACTAAACAATCAATCAATTTCTTTCATAACAGTCTTTCTCCGTTTAAAAACCTCCGGCTTAAAATGCTTCCAGATTTGATGAATGGCAAGATTGTCCTCCAATTCCGGGGTTCTGATGCAGTTGATGATTCCCTTTTTAGTAAACGTATTGTAATATTCATTGAAAATCACTGCCGTCACGCCTTTGTTCAGGTATTCGGGATGGACTCCTATTAAGTAGAAAACGACATCCTTGCTGTGTTTTTTTGCATGAATGATATGTGTGAATCCAAATGGAAACAATTTGCCATTGGTTTTTTGCAATGCTTTTGAAAAGGAAGGCATCACGATGGCAAAGGCAATCAAATTCTTATCTTTATCCACGACAAATTTGATGTATTCAGGATTTATAAAACTCATGAATTTTTTCTTGAAATAATCCTTTTGCTTTTCCGTGATGGCAACAAATGACGACAAAGAGGAATACGATTCATTGAACAGATCGAACATCTTGTCAGCATAGGGCATCACTTCGGAAGTCTTGGTAAACATCAATGGTGTCAGTTGATACCTTTTCTTGATAAGTTCTTGTGCTTTGAAGAAAAATTCTGTCTTTACATTTGCAAATGGAAAACGACTTTCTGAATATAGCTTTTCATCCTTAAAACCCAATGCCCTGAAGTGTTCAGCATAATATGGATAGTTGTACCAAGTAATCATATTTCCCAAATGCTCAAAACCTTCCGTCATCACTCCGACCTTATCCAAATTTGAAAAACCAACCGGACCTTCCATAAAATCGAGATTGTTGGCTTTTCCTATCTCATTAACTTTTTCCAGTAAAGCTTTGGTCACATCAACATCGTCAATGACGTCAAACCATCCGAAGCGCATTTTTTTTTGTTTTTGGTGTTTTACTTCGAGCCAATTGATGATGGCCGCAATACGACCTACTAGTTCATCATTTTTATAAGCCAAAAAGAAACGTGCTTCGGCATCATTGAAGATGGGATTTTTCGTTTTATCAAAGGTTTCCAATTCTTGTGAAATAATAGGTGGCACCCAATAATTGGAACCTTTGTAGAGCTGAAACGGAAACTTTACAAAGGTCTTTAAGTCTTTTTTGGATAGGGCTTCTTTAAGTTTAATCATAAAATACCTTTATAAACCACCGTCACCATTGTCAAAATCGACATCTTTCTTACTTTTTTTTGCGCGTTCCTTACGTTTGCCTTCATCTTTTGCAGAGGTGCCATTGTCTTCTATAATGGTGTCCTTATGAAAATCAAATCGATAGGAACCACCAAGATTTAAGGAAAAAACAGATGGCGTGTCTTTCGTATTGAAGGTTGCGGCTGCATCCAACTGAAAATCTTTCCCAAAAAGATAAGCACTACCAAAACGCACCAAATTATCAGCGTAAAAATCACTTTTTATGCCTTGTGTTTCAGCAAACAAGGACCATTTTGGGTTAAATGAATGTGTCACAGTCAGGATATACTGAAAATCGGAATAATTGGATCCAATATGATCCTTTATCAAATTGACCACAAAGACCCATCCGCCGGAAAAATTATTTTGTGTGATCACAGCGATCTTGGGACTGAAACCTTCTACATCAGGTGCTGTGTACGGATTGTTTTTCGTGTCGAAATTGGCACCTGCGTACACTGCAACAGCAGGAATCAGATATTTCCATTTAAAAGCATGATTGGCTTTCCAGCTATAAAGATTGGGTTTATCTTCTTCCGCGTTTTTGAAAGGGTCATATACCAAATATTTGGCACCCACGGTCAAATTCTTAAAGTTGGAGCGATTATATTCTGTGGGAATTGCAGAACGATTGTCTGTGAATTTGTCATTTTGATAGGTTCCTATGACGCTGATTTCCAACGGTTCAAAAAGTAGCCCATAACGAGCTGCGAAATCCATTCCAAAACCGGAAACATCATATTTTAAAGGCGTGTGCTTTTGCTTAACTAGATATGGACCAGCTTCCAGTTGTATGACATTGGGACCAACAGCAAATGCACTTTGGGAAGTGCCAGGCCGATTGGAATTTATAACGTCTGTATATTGGCTGTAGCCACTGAAGGATATTGTTAAAAATAGAAAGGGCAAATAGGTTTTTAGCGAATTCATAAGAGGTGAATTAAGTCTCAAATATAGAGATTTTATATTTTTTTTAAGTATTTATAGCTGTTTTTAAACGTGGAGAATTGTATTTTTGTATGTTCATGCACCGAAGAATAAGTCAAGGTGTAAAAAAAATTTTGTTTCATGTTGCAAATGGCATCCTTTACTGGTTTTTTAAGAACCATTTTAACTCTTGTGCTGATATATTATGGATTGAAGTTTCTGATGCGTATTTTGGCTCCCTTTATGGTGCAATATATGTCCAAAAAGATGCAAGACCAATTTGGAGGACAGTTTCAGCGACAAACACAAGATAGAAATCGTCCAAAAGAAGGCGAAACAGTTATCGATAAAATGCCGCATCAACAAAATACTTCCGATAAAAAAGTTGGCGAGTATATCGATTACGAAGAAATTGATTAATTTTCCACATCAATTTTAGAAACCAACTTCATGCAATTATCTTTTAATAAGTGTCTGCCACATATTCTCATGCTCATTGGTTTTGTGGTAGTCTCCTTATTGTATTTCAGCCCAGTTTTGAGTGGCAAGCAATTGTTTCAGAATGACATTAAACAATACATTGGAATGTCCAAACAGCAAAACGATTTTAGGGAAGCTACTGGAGAGGAAACGTATTGGACCAACAGCGCATTTGGAGGGATGCCAACCTATCAGTTGGGCGCTCACTATCCGCACAACTACATCAAAAAACTGGATTCCATCTTGCGTTTTTTGCCTAGGCCAGCTGATTACCTGTTTCTTTATTTTGTAGGGTTCTATATTTTATTGATGACTCTCAAAGTTGACTTTAAATTGGCTGCATTAGGTGCTTTAGCCTTCGGTTTTTCCACATATCTCATCATCATTATTGGAGTTGGACATAATAGTAAAGCGCATGCCATTGCTTATATGCCATTGGTTTTGAGCGGAATTATTCTCATGTTCAGACAAAATTATATCGCGGGATTTCTGCTCACAGCGGTTGGCATGGCTTTGGAAATCAGCACCAATCATTTTCAAATGACCTATTATTTGATGTTGTTGGTCATTGTTTTGGGAATTGCTTATTTGATTGATGCTTATAAAAAGAAGTTGCTGCCTCATTATTTTAAATCGGTTGGTCTTATGGTCTTTGCCGTGATTCTTTCAGTGGGATTGAATGCGACCAATATCATGGCAACACAGGAATATGTGAAGGAAAGTACACGTGGCAAAAGTGAATTGACCATAAAACCAGATGGATCATCAAAAGAAGCGACTTCCGGATTGAGCAAAGAATACATAACAGAATATAGCTACGGAATTTTGGAAACCTTCAATTTGTTTATTCCAAGATTTATGGGCGGCGGCGGTTATGAAGATGTTGGCAAGGATTCTGCTTCCTATGATTATTTTATCGGTTTGGGAGCTTCGCCTGTGCAAGCGATGGAGCAGACCAAGCAAATGCCAACGTATTGGGGCGACCAACCGATTGTGGAGGCACCAGCCTATGTGGGAGCAGTCGTAATTTTTCTTTTCGTATTTGCCCTCTTTTTGGTAAAAGGACGTTTGAAGTGGTGGCTTGTGGGTGGCGCGTTGTTATCTCTGTTATTGTCCTATGGAAAGAATTTGGGTTTTTTAACCGATTTCTTTGTTGATTTTGTGCCGCTTTACAACAAATTTAGGGCAGTCACTTCCATTCAGGTCATTTTGGAGTTGTGCATTCCAGTTTTAGCAATTTTCGGTTTGGTGCGTTTGTTCAATGAATTTGAGACCGATGAAAAGAAATTGAAGGCCCTAAAATTATCCTTGATAATTACAGGAGGTTTAGCTATTCTGTTCTTTCTCTTCAAAGGATCATTTAGTTTTACGGGTGTTAACGATGGCTATTATCGTCAGAATTATGGACAAGCGTTTATTGATGCAGTAAAGAAAGATCGGAAATCATTCTTTACTCAAGACACCTTACGAAGCTTGATTTTGGTGGTATTGGCAGCAGGAGCGATTTTTATGTTTTTGAAGAAAAAATTATCCCAACAGATGGTAATATTGGTTTATGCCTTATTGATTGTGTTTGATTTGGTGGTGGTAGATAAACGTTATGTCAACAATGACGATTTCGTGTCCTCCATTCAACTGAATAAACCTTATCAACCCAATGAGGCTGATTTGCAAATCATGAAAGACACCACGCATTTCAGGATTTTCGATGTGGTGTCCAGAGATCCAGGTAAAGCGGCCTATTTTCCTAATTCCTTATCCGGATATAGTGCTGCCAAATTGGAACGTTATGATGAGCTGTTCGATTTTTATATCGCAAAGAACAACATCCATGTTCTCAATATGTTGA
>JBDSFP010000366.1:0-3029 GCA_039919415.1 Aquaticitalea sp.
AATTGGGACATTTGTACAATCTTATCGATGGTTTGGAAATTGACGACAAAACACGTATTCATGTAAATGAAGCCTTTCAAACCACTAATCCAAAATATTTTGCAGGAGGTGATGCCATCAACGGAGGCGCAGAAGTGGTCAATGCCGCTTATGACGGAAAAATGGCTGCATTTGGAATGCATCAGTTCCTAAATGAGTAAGCAGTGTTCAGTCACAGTTGGCAGTTATAGTGACAACAAAAGTCGTAATTCGTAAATCGTAAATCAAAAATCGTAAATCAAAATGATTGACTTATCCATAAACTTCGCAGGTATCAAATCTCCAAACCCATTTTGGTTGGCATCGGCACCTCCAACCAATTCGGGCTATCAAATCATGAAAGCTTTTGAAGCTGGTTGGGGAGGCGCTGTTTGGAAAACGCTTGGTGTGCCTGTGGTCAACGTTTCAAGTCGCTATGGTTCTGTGAATTATAGAGACACCAAAATGATGGGTTTCAATAATATCGAATTGATTACGGACAGACCATTGGCAGATAACCTTCGCGAAATCGAAGAAGTCAAAAAATATTTTCCGAATCATGCTGTGATTGCTTCCTTAATGGTCGAAACAAAAGCAGAATGGGAACAAATCATCAAAGATGTTGAAAATGCAGGAGCCGATGGCATTGAATTGAACTTTGGCTGTCCCCACGGAATGTGTGAACGAGGCATGGGTTCGGCCGTTGGTCAAGAACCTAAAGTGTTGAAAACAATCGTCGGTTGGGTGTCGGAAGTGGCAAACATTCCTGTGATTACAAAATTAACACCTAATATTTCCGAAATTATATATCCTGGCTTGGCTGCTGTTCAAGGTGGAACGGATGCCATTTCGTTGATTAACACCATTAAAAGTATCGTCGGAATTGATTTGGATAGTTACGCACCCTATCCCATAGTTGACGGAAAAGGAACCAATGGCGGTTATTGCGGGCCAGCAGTCAAACCCATTGCCATGAACATGCTCAAGGATTTGGCGCAGCATCCTCAAATCAATACAGTACCAATCTCTGGCATCGGAGGTATTGAAACGTGGCGTGACGTTGTGGAATTCATTTTACTTGGTGCGACTTCGGTACAAGTTTGCACTGCAGTCATGCATTATGGATTTGGAATCGTAAGGGAGATGGAAGCAGGGCTGCGTCAGTTCATGGAAGAAAAAAATTATAATACAATATATGATTTCGCTGGCAAAGCCCTTCCAAACGTCACTGAATGGAAGCATTTGAATTTGAAATACAAAGTTGTTGCCGAAATCGATCCCAATAAATGTATCGGTTGCGAACTCTGTTACATTTCCTGCGATGATGGAGCGCATCAAGCGATTGCTTTGTCGGAAGACAGATCCATCCGAATTCCTAGTATTATTGAAGAAAACTGTGTCGGTTGTAATCTCTGTTCCTTGGTGTGTCCTGTGGAAGATTGCATCACGATGGTCCAAAAAGATGATGGGACAAAACACGTCACTTGGGACGAACGCACGAAAAATGATGACGTGCCTACAACCTTCGATGATGATAGAGCAGGAGGCAAGCATCATTTTGTACCAAAACCTACGGACGCCTTGAAAGCCATTAGATAATGCCAATAATTGAATCAACCTACAAATCACCAAGACTTTTCAAAAACGGATTTGTCTCTACCGTATATTCAGGTTTAGTACGAAAAGTAAAAGGGGTGGAACAAAAGCGCGAGCGTATCATTTTATCAGATGGCGATTTCATCGATTTGGATTGGAGTCATTCCAAAGAGAAATCCAATAAATTAATCATCTTGCTACACGGATTGGAAGGCGACGCCCAACGTCCATACATGACTGGAACCGCAAAGTTGTTCAATGAAAATGGAATAGATGCTGTTTGTGTGAATTTCAGAGGTTGCAGTGGGGAAGATAATCTGAAATACAGTTCGTATCATTCTGGTGCCACCGAAGATTTGGAGGAAGTTATTCAATTTATTCTCAAAACAAAAAATTATGATGAAATCTACTTGAAAGGCTTTAGTTTGGGTGGGAATGTGGTTCTCAAATATTTGGGCGAACGCCATGATATTCCAGTACAAATCAAAGCTGGAATTGCTATTTCCGTGCCTTGTTATTTAAAAGGTTCCTCCGATGAATTGCACAGCTTTAAGAATATTTTATTTCACGACCGCTTCAAACGTCATCTCAAAGGAAAGCTCAAAATCAAACATCAGCAATTCCCAGAACTGGTCACAAAACAAGACATCGATAAAATCAAGGCACTCATTGATTTTGACAACGTGTACACATCAAAGGCACACGGTTTTCAAGATGCCCATGATTATTATGAAAAAAGCAGTAGCCTACAGTTTCTGCCAAATATCACAATCCCAACCCTTATTATCAACTCGCTTAACGATTCTTTTTTATCTCCAGAATGTTACCCTGTAAAAGCCGCCAAAGAAAATCCAAACCTTTATCTGGAAATGCCAAAATACGGCGGACATGTTGGGTTTGTTGATAAGAAGAATGTGTATTACAATGAATGGCGTGCTTTGGAATTCGTGAGGGAAAACAGATGACCATAATTTTTTTAAGACACGAATTGCACGAATTACACGAATTACAAGAATTTTTCAAAATCAAGATTACATAAAGAATTAGTGAGAATTCGTGAAATTCGTGTCAAAAACCTTTTCGACTTTGCGAGAATTAAATCATTTGCAATCCGCATTATCTGCGTTCAAATTTGAAATTAGCGTATTTTTTTCTACTTTTAAACTTGGCCAATCACTTTTTACCATGAAATTTTATTCCCTTTTATTATTTGTGTCATTATTCTTGAATTGCAATTCTCCCGAAAAAAAAGCGGATGCAACTCCACCAGCAATCGAAATCGCAAAAACACCGATATTGAACCTCGAAGAAGCCAATCGGTTGGCAAAATTGCCGATAGCGTGCATCCAAACCGAATACCCAAACAAACTCAATCAAACCATTGGTAGCAATGAAGATTTAAAATCTCCTAAAAC
>JBDSFP010000375.1:0-3837 GCA_039919415.1 Aquaticitalea sp.
AATTTGTGAGCACTTGAGGGACGGATTGGTATGGATTCCCAATTTCGTAGCTTATTTTGGCGTAATTTAAATAGGCATCCTCTTGGATTTTTAGGTCGTAATCCATTTGGGAAGCGTTGCGGAAAGCGTTCAAGGCTTCTTGCTTTTTGTTAAGATTGATGTAGCTTTCGCCCAAATGGTAATAAGCGTTTTGCGCTACGCTGTTATTGCCACTGACAATTTTGTTGAACTCGGAAATGGCGTTTTCAAAATCTTTCTGTTTGTAGTAAGCATAGCCCAATTGATAGTAATCGGTATTGTTCCACTTGCCTTTTTTTCCTTTGTAATCCTTGAGGTATGGAATTGCTTCTTCATACTTTTGAAGGTTAAAATAACTTTCGCCAATAATCTTTGACAGCTCCGATTTTTCGGCTGAACTGCTTTTAGCCATTTGTTCTTTTGCCATGGTGATGGCTTTCTCGAAATTACCAAGCTTGAAATTTAAATCTGCTTGATAGTACGATAGTTTTTCCTTGTATTTTTCGTCGCCGCTTACTTGTTCAAAATATTCATTTGCCTTGTTGTAATCATCGCCTTCATAAGCCATGAAGCCAATGTAGTATTTCGCCTGAGAGCCATATTCTTTCGAATTGACGACTCGGTTCAAATATTTTTGGGCGTTCACTTCATCTTGTGTGGAATAAAGACTATAGCCGTAATTGAAGGAGAATTTGTCGCGTTCAGTTCTGGAAATGCTGCCTTCGTCCACTTTTTCATACCATTTGCGCGCATAGGCATATTTTGCATTGTCGAAATAATAATCGGCAACATCCAAAAAAGCTGTGTTTTTCTTGGTGGAAGTTGGATAAGTCTCAACAAAATCCTCTATTAAACTGTCGGCATTGATTTGATTGAGACGCACTGCACAATTAGCATAATAGTAGGTACAATCGGATTGCAACTGTTCGTCATCCGTGCGGTCCTTAACGGTATCAAACATGGATTGTGCAGCTTGATATTGTTTGTTGTTATAGAGGGTGAGCGCTTTTTGGTAATCTACCAATTCGTTAGTGTAGGTCGCCGAAAGTTGTGCAAAACTGTAGAAATTCAGCAATAAAAAGGTTGCTAGAATGATGCCTCTTTTGATAGCCATTGATTGCGTTTTTTGTTTGACGATTCAAAGATATGTGAATCTTAATGCTATAACGGAAGAATTATTTATTAATTATAAACGGAGTTATTAAAAAAGCTTGAAGCTAGAAGATGGAAGATGGAAGCCTATTGAATGACAACATTATTCTCCAGTCACTTTACTTCGTGCTTCCAACGTTCGACTTCAAACAAAAAACAACAAATTTGATTATTGGATTATAAAATAATACATTTACACCTTCTTAGAAAACTCCTTTAAAAAATGTCAGAAACCGTTTTAGAATTGAAGAATGTCTCCATATATCAAGGGGATAGCATGGTGCTGTCGGATGTAAATTTTGAAATGAGCAAGGGAGATTTTGTCTATTTGATTGGGAAGACCGGAAGCGGAAAAAGCAGTTTTATGAAAACGCTTTATGGTGATTTGGAACTCACGGAAGGCGAAGGCCATATCGTGGATTTTGATTTGCGAACCTTGAAAGAAGAGGACATTCCATTTTTAAGACGAAAACTGGGAATTGTGTTCCAAGATTTTAAATTGTTGCCAGATAGAACAGTGAATAACAACTTGGAATTCGTGCTTAAAGCCACAGGTTGGACGGACAAAGATAAAATTTCGGAACGTATGGAAAAAGTGCTGGACAAAGTGGCGATGAAAACTAAAGGTTTTAAATATCCACATGAACTGTCTGGTGGGGAACAACAACGCATTGCCATTGCGAGAGCTTTATTGAACGACCCAGAATTGATTCTTGCCGATGAGCCTACCGGAAATCTGGATCCGCAAACAAGCATTGAAGTTATGGAAGTGTTGCAGGAAATCAACAAGAACGGGAACACCATTCTCATGGCAACCCATGATTATGCCTTGTTGCTACGCTATCCTAGCAAGACCTTGAAGTGTGACGAAAATAGGGTGTTTGAGGTGGTTCAACGGAAGGCGACTTCGTGAGTTCCGTGTTAAATGTTCCAAAATCCAAATTATAAAAGGTAAGTCTTCAACATTGAATTTTGAATTTTAAACCTCAAAACCCTAACCATATTAGGAATTTTTGAAAACCTGTTTTTTCTTCAGTGTAAGATGTCTGCTCAGATTCAAACTCAATCAGAAACACTCCAAAATTTGATGGGGTTTTTTGGGCCACCTCATTGTGCAAAGGTTTTTTAAAATCTTTCAATTGCATTGGGAATGTGATTTTTGTGTTATCTGTAACGATTCCCGAAGCTGCGATTTCTTTATGGTTTTCGATATCGTAAATTCTATAGGAAGCGCCATTTTTGATTTTATATTCAGAAAAATCCACCATAACATCGTTACCATTCTTATTGAACAGCACAATCCTATAACTTTCATTTTCATAGGAATCCTTAGTGATATCGAGGACATTTTCCATATCGAATTCGGCAACCTGTTTCAACTCGCTGTTGGTGTCCATACCAAATGTTGATTGCCAATCCTTTAAGCCATAATCCTTATGTTTCAGTATCCGGAATCCTCCCGAAGTCCTGGAATAATAAATGTTATTACTAAATTTCCAATTAGAGATATGATCCAAAGCCGAGGTATTAAAATGAATATATCCGCAATACACGATATTATCCTGAAAGGTCAAGGACTTGGCATAAGCAATTCCCAAGTCATTGTTTTTTCCAATAATCACGTTGTCTTTTATAACGACATTTTCTACAGGTGCCTGAGATATGTAGCCAAGCGATAACGAGGCTCCATCTCCAAAATTTTTGTCGTTATTAAAATCAGAATTATGATACAGGATGTTGTTGAGCATTTTGATGTTTTTTGCCACATTGATGCCATCTTTGTCCTCTGATGCAATGATGACATTGTCCCGGAACATTCCCCCTGGCCCACCGTTGTTAAAAATAATGTTATTTTGAAGTGTTACATTCTTTACAAATTCAAATTTCGAACCCGAGGTTGCAGACCAAACTTCCACTCCTTTATAATAATTGTTGTAAATAATGTTATTGGTAATCCATCTTGCTTTATCACTTTGATTCTGAACGTAAATACCAACTCCACTTCCTCTCACCTTAGATTGGTAACCATTATTGAAAATCCAACAGCCATCAATAACGCTTCCAGCAGTCAGTTTCCATGATCCAATTCCCGAACCGGGATTGTCATGAATTTTGAGATTCAAAAATTTGCAATCTTCACCAGAGCTATGGCTGATGCCATCCATCCTATTGAAATCAATATCTTTTTCATCACGTGAAAACTTGCCCAGACAGGTAATCTCAAAATTCTTGAAGATGACTTGTTTTCCTATAATGGTCAACACAGCATTTCTTTCGGAAATAACATTGCCATTTAAAATCACGTTTCTTTGCTGATATGGAGCAACAGTGACGAATGAATTTTCTTTATCGCTCTGAATAGAGCTTAAAAATCGTCCACTATAAACACCTTCGTGTAACCAAATGGTATCGCCACCATTGATGATGTCTGTTTTTTGGCTCAAAGCGGTTTGCAGACCCCAAGGTTCTTCAAGGCTTCCATGACCTGAAGATGTTCCATTTACTGCGACATGAAATTCGTGTTGTGCTCGTGTACACATACACATCATACAGAAAAGGATATTTAGGAAATAGTGCTTCATGAAGCTAGTTTTGCAATTAGCGTGCCAAGGAAAAGCGCTCAAAAATATTATATTCTAGAAATGACGAGACGAACATGGGCAATTT
>JBDSFP010000420.1:0-8470 GCA_039919415.1 Aquaticitalea sp.
TGCTCTTCGGCAACCAGACTAACTTCGCTAAAGACTTTAAAATGCTTGACGATTGGTACGATGTCTAGGCCTTTCAAATAGTCTTTGTCCAGAAAACCTTCAAATTTTTGTTCTGCAAGCTTAAGAAAGAATACCACTTTGGCATGCTGTTCATTATCACTATTGATGAGCATAGAATCGGAAATCTCCAACATATGTAATGCCAATATTTGGGCATTGTATTTTTTGGCCAAAATTGCGGCGGCCTCAATGGCATATTCTGAGTGTTTCGAAAAGTCTATGGGTACGATTATTTTTTTCATTTTATAGCGAGTTTAATCATTGATAAGTCTGATACAATAAGGTAATTCTTTTTATGCAAAAACACAACAGTTTTCATTGATTATTAGTTTTATTATCAAAAGTTTAAATGGCCATTTATAAGATACTTCATCTTGTTTGTGAAATAAAAAGATTCATTAATTGTAAAATTAAATAGTGCAATACTAGTTAGCCTTGAATGCCAAGTAAATTATTTCCCTACTTGACTAATACTAAATTATAGGAAATAGGTTAGAATATATATGATATAAGTCACAGTTCTAATCTTATATTTTGTAATTTCACGTGCAATTTTGTGGCAATCCTATATATAATTAGTAACTTTAAACATTAACACTAAAACCAAAGAAATGAAAAAAATATTTTTAATGTTATCAATATTTATGTTGATAATCAGTACATCCTGTAAGAACAACAAAAAAGCAGATACAACCGATGATTCTACCGAGATGAACGATACTGATATGAAAGACAATGATATGGACAATGATGCCATGTCGGATAAAGGAATGATAAAAGTACAGGTGATGCTTGAGCCAAAAAGCGATAGCCAAGTAAAAGGTATGGTTATGTTTACTGAAGAGGATGGCAAAGTGACCATGACGGCGGACCTCAGTGGCTTGAAAGAAGGCACACATGCGATTCACATACATGAAACTGCCGATTGTTCTTCCTCTGATGGAAAATCAGCTGGAGGTCATTGGAATCCTACCAACCAGCCTCATGGCAAATGGGGAAGTGCTGATGGTTATCACAAAGGTGATATAGGGAATCTGAATGCAAATGGACAGGGAAATGCAACTCTTACGATAACCACGGACGAATGGTGTATAGGTTGTGGTGATGCAAACAAAGATATTTTAGGCCATGCCATCATAGTACATGAAGGCACGGATGATTTTAAAACACAACCTACAGGCGACGCAGGTGGTCGGGTAAGTTGCGGTGGCATTATCCAGCAATAATAAAAACATATCAATATTAAAAGCTACTTCTTGAAGTAGCTTTTTTTGTATTAAATTATTTACTACATTAGAACACTAAAAAAACTGTATGCAATTAGAATTGTTAATCACAAAATTTCAACAAAAAGACCAAAAGGCATTCGAAGAACTTTACCAAATGTATGGTGATAGTATGCATGGTGTCATATATAATATAGTTAGGGACAACGATATCGCAGAAGAAATCATGCAAGATGTGTTCATTAAGGCTTGGAATAATTCTGCCAGTTATTCACCAGAAAAAGGTCGGTTTTTTACTTGGTTATTGAACATTGCACGTAATGCAGCCATCGACAAAACCCGTTCGAAAGCCTTTAAAAATTCCAAAAAAAACCTGAATGCGGAAAATTTCGTAGATATTTTGCAAACCAGTGAGAGTTTGGATGACCAAACAAACGCCATTGGGATTAAAAAATTTGTAGAAAAACTAGCCAAAAAATGTATCGAAGTCATCGAGCTGTTATACTTTAAGGGATATACACAACTAGAAGCTTCAGAAGCACTTGATATGCCCATAGGCACTATCAAAACGCGCAACAGAAATTGCATCAAGGAATTACGAACAATGATAGTCGATTAATTAAATGGATATAAATGCCTACATAGAATCTGGAATTTTAGAACTTTACGTGGCTGGTACACTTTCTGAATCAGAAAATAAGCAAGTGAACGAACTTATGTTCAAGCATCCTGAAATTTTACAGGAAGTTTTGGAAATTGAATCGGTCATCATAAAACTGACAGCAGCAACATCACGCCAGAATAATTCCCGAATATTAGGTGTCATCAAAGAGAAACTCCTTTTCTATAAAAAACCTAAGGAAACCAAAGTTGTATCGATTGCCAAACCAACATACAATTGGGTCACTTATGCAGGATGGGCTGCCGCAATAATAATGGGCGTTGGATTGTTCTGGATGTTGAATCAAAATAATGAATTGCAATACGATCTTCAAACCGCAGAAACGGAACAATCAAATTTAGAAATGCAAATTGCAGATACCAAAATTCATTTAGATGATTCAAACAAAGTGTTGACTGCCATCCGAAATAAAGATATGGAAGTGGTTACATTGGCCGGACAAGGCAATTTCGCTAATACATATGCCAAAGTATATTGGGACAAAAATAGCAAGGAAATTTATCTAGATGCTCAAGGCCTACCAGCACCTCCACCTGGAAAGGTGTATCAAGTGTGGTCATTGAAGTTAAGTCCACTGACCCCTGTTAGTTTGGGCACTATTGAAAACTTTATGCAAGACGACAATAAAATCTTTGAAATACAAAATCTCAACGACAGTGAAGCGTTTGGTATCACGTTAGAACCTGCAGGCGGTAGCAAAACACCGACTATGGAACAATTGTATACAATGGGAGCGGTGGTTTCGACTTCATAAAAAATTACCAAATTTTATTATATAAATGCACCAACTTTTAGGTGCATTTTTTTTACCAATATAGTTTCCGTTTTTCATGAGATAAAAGTTAGGAATACTAAATTTAAATTGAAGGCAATTGAGTTAAAATGACTATCGTATAAGACAAGAGAATCATTTTGTCATGTGTACATTGCACCATGATATGATAAATACTCCCTCTTTTAACATTCCTATAAAATTTTAACATTTTTTTATCAACTTTTTTAAAAACCCACCCTATTTTATTTGCGTAGGTAAGATATAAGCTGATTACACATAACCGAATTTGTTTAACTTAAAAATAATAAATATGAAAAACGAAGTTTTGACAGTGCAAGAACAAAATCATTCTGAAATCAACAAAAGACGCCAGTTCTTAAAATTAAGTGGAATGGCTATTGTTGGCTCTGGATTATTGATTGCTTGCAGCAAAGATGACAACTCAAACCCACCAAATACACCAGGAGTGTTTGATTTAGGTCCGGGTAATTTAGGAATTTTGAATTATGCTTTTGCTTTAGAGCAATTAGAGGCTGAATTTTACACTCAGGTTATAGCTGGGTCTTACTGGGCGGGCGCACCTGCCAATGAAAAACAAATATTGAAAGATATTTATAACCATGAAATAATTCACAGAGAATTTTTTAAAACAGCCATTAGTGCAGCGGTTTCTGCCGATCTTGTATTACCAACATTGGAATTTGACTTTTCTTCTGTCGATTTTTCAAGCAGAGCTTCCGTTTTAGGAACATCTAAAGTATTGGAAGATACAGGCGTTTCTGCTTACAATGGCGCAGGAAAATTGATTGATGTAAGTGATGCCGCAGGTGTGGTTTATTTAACAGTTGCAGGAAAAATTGTTTCTGTGGAAGCAAGACACTCTTCAGCAATTAGAAACTTATTGAACCCAGGTTCTATGGATTTTGCAGGTGACGATATTTTAATCGGTTTATTAGGAGGAGCAAAATCTTTTGATAAAGCTACCCCACCAGCTGACGTTTTAGCAGCCGTAGTTGCAACAGGTTTTGTAGTAACTCCATTTACAGCAAATAATTTGCCAACATCTTAATCAATATTTAATTTAAAACAAACATTATGAATTTTATAAAACTTTTAGATACGCTCTCCAATAAAGAACTTTTAAGTAAAGAAGGTTCAAGGAGAGATTCATTTGATCAATTTAAATCTTTAGGAAGCAAGATTGCTCTAGCGTCGATCCCGTTTGGGCTTGCAGCAACCAGTTCTAAAGCAAAAGCAGCAACCAAATCTATGAACAGCGCATCATTCATGGCTGACAATACAGACGTCTTGAATTTTGCACTTACATTGGAATACCTTGAAAGGAGTTTTTACCAACAAGGCCTTGCTGCATCGGGATTGATACCAGCATCGGACCAAGCAGTATTCGCTACAATTTCAGGACACGAAGATGCTCACGTTGAATTTTTATTGACAGCTTTGGGAGCCGACGCGGTAGCCGAACCTACATTTGATTTTACAGGAAGTAATGCAGGCTTAAATTTAAATCCTTTTGGCGATTATCCTACTTTTATGGCTTTGGCCCAAGGGTTTGAAGATACAGGAGTAAGAGCTTACAAAGGGCAAGCTGGAGCCTTGGCCAATGATAATGATCTATTGACATATGCCTTGCAGATACATTCTGTAGAAGCGCGACATGCCTCTCAAGTGAGAAGAATGCGCGGTGAAAAAGGTTGGATCACCCAATCACAAAATACATTACCAGGTGCATTTGCGGCAATTTATGGAGGAGCAACTCCGGAATCAAACACAGTACAAGGTGGAGTAAACTTGTCAGGTTTATTCTCACAATATGGTGGTGCAGATGCAGTTACAGAAGCATTTGACGAACCATTGACCATGGATGAAGTTTTAGCAATAGGTGGTATATTTATTGTTGGTTAATTAAATTATTATTATCTCAAGTCAAGAAAACCGTTCCTTTGGACGGTTTTTTTTATGTTAAGAAATCAATAGAATTCTTATTTAGTTGGCAGGAACTTTTTGACATTCTTATATCTTTTTTGATATCAGAAAAATATGGAATTGTCCTTTTCCAAAAAATTCTGTGTGAATTTAATCCTTAAATTCGCAAGGAACTTCGAATTTGGCTTTATACCAAAAATGAGATTATACGTTCGAATAAAAATGAACCACTCGCGAAAACAACTAACCTTATTTGTAAGTGGAACAAGTGCCACTACGATTGATAAAATTCGAGCAAGGTTCAATCCACTTCAACATTATTTAATTGCAGCTCACGTCACACTTTGTCGTGAAGATGAAATTGAACCTATTCAAGAGATTATCAAACGAATGGAAATGATTGATCTAAAAGAACCTATCCGAATTACATTTAAAAGCTTGGAAAGGTTTGCGAATGGAAAAGGAGTTTTAATTCCATGTGCTAATGAAAGTAAGGGGTTTCAAAATTTAAGAAAAATAGTTTTGGGTTCGAAACTATTGACCAAAAACCAAATTCCACATCTCACTCTAATGCATCCTCGAAATTCCACTTGTACCGATGATAACTTCAAAAAACTTATGAATGAAAAATTGCCGACTGTACTCTTTTTTGACACGATAAGTTTGATAGAACAAAATAACGGCGGCAAATGGAACATTATCAGGGAATTCCCAATTGTGAAGATGGCCATTGAATGAGTGAAATAACAGGAAACAATCTTTGAGCCGATAGACTTCGATTAAATTAAGAAAGTGCCCAATCGCATTCCTGCAATCAGACACTTTCTACTAACAAAAAACTCTAAAAAAACTACCACCTCCGTGGTTTCGTCGCGTGGAATTAGGTGTTCCCCGCATAACTCTTCTTGTCAGATACTAATCAGTCAATTCCCTCTAACTTAACAGATTCCCATTCCTGCGTATGCAGAAATCTTTATTTTATTATTTCAAAACTTATAAACAATAGTTCCTTTTATAAAAAAAAGCGTCCCAGGTGTAAAATGAATTTCCTCTAATATTTAGGACTTTTAGTTGCTGAACATTGCTTTGCATTCACATCAAAATGTCCATCGATCATTATAAAAGCTCTGTTAATTATTTGTTTTTCATAATAAAGAATTGCTACGTTATTAAATTCTGTTGACGTCTTTTGTCGCCACAGGTCCTAATTCGTACAGATTATTTTCTTCCAATTTATTTTTTATCTCGTTCGCTTTTTCAGTTTCACCACCAGCTTTTAAAATCACTGCACAATGCAAGAGTGCCAAAGGATGAGAGGTGTGATCAATAATATGAGTCTTTACTATTTTTAAGGCTTCAGCCAAATTTCCATTATTGAAATAGGACCAGGCCAATAGATCATACGAAGTTGGAGTTGGTCTGTTCTCCACCTCAATTTTTGCAATGGCAATGGCTTCATCCAAATTTTCATTTTCATGATTATATAAAATCACATTGTACATGTTATACATATCACCATATGATGGATTTTTTACGGCTTCTTTATACAACTTTAATTGAGCTTCTTTTTCTGCCGTATCACTTTTATATTCATAAATTTGTGCTTTAAGTAAAAAATAGTCAGGACTGTGATACGTTTCGGTAACAGTATTTAAAATTCTCAAAGCTTCATCTGGATTATTTTCATAGGAATAAGCAATCCAAGCAATTCCTTTTTTGGAATAGGCATCGTCCGGATTTATATTTAATGCTTTTAAATACAATTTATAGGACTCTTCAACTCTACCTGCGTGACCATAAAAATCGGCAAGATTGGTATAGGTCCAGTACATGATGTCATCTTTTTTAGAAGATTCGGCAATCGTTTGGGCTTTTTCAAGATATTTGATGGTAGCGTCCAAATTGCCATAATGGTCGCTCCATTTTGATAAACGGATGAGATAATCAAAGTCATTCATGTTTTCAAGTTTTTCCAAATATACTTTTGCCATATCATAGTTGCCCAATTCCATCTGAACGTCAAAAATCATTTTTTGGATGTCAGATAAATGGTCGCCCAACAATTCCGCCTTTGTCAACAGCATGAGTGCTTCCTTAAATTTGTGCTGTGAAATATAATTGCTAGCAAGTCCCATCAAAGAACCTAGGTTTTGATAGTTGTAATATTCATGCGCTTGGATAAGGTTTTTTTCTGCTTCCTTTAAATAAGCAATGTCGCCAGTAGCTGCGAATAAATGGGAATAGGATGATGCAATATTACCTAAATAAGGCAATTGAGTAGGGTTATTTACTAATTTTTTAGTCCAAAATTCCCTATTGCTTTCTGCATTTTGGAGATTCTTATTTTCTGCAAGTTCAAGATAATTATTGTAATCCTTACTATTGGTAACCTGTTTTTTGTCGGAGTTGCAACTGCTCAATATCAATAAAGTGCAGATTGCGACTATATGTTTTGAGTTCATTGTAGTATTTTTTTTAAGTTTTTTTGTCAGAATATTTAAAAAACATTGGAATAGGATAAAAATCCTATTCCAATGTGAAATAATTTAGAATGGAGAAGCCAAGTAAGGAAATGATGCAGAAAATGCTTTATCATTCCCATCTACATGGTCGTCAGAAAGTTGTGGTTTTTCAATACCTAGTGGGCCACCAAAAATCAGCAACAATTCAACGGAGATTACATCATCAGATAACTTTCTTCCTGTCAAAACATTGGTTCCATCGAAGAATGTTGTAGTTCCGTCCAATGATACTGTAAGAACATCTGTTGCCAATGCACCCGTAAAGGTTGCAGCATCCATTCCCAAAGCATTGGTTGTGTATTGTGGATTCAAAGCCAAAAGTTTTGATTGAAACGATGCTTGAAAAGCCGCAGATTGATTTGAAGGTGTTGTCGTATTAAAAGCGTCTTTATTTCCTGTAGATACAAACACAGTATTAATAGCTGGTCTAGCCATTTGATCTTGTTGTGTGTAAGTTCCAGTAAAATTCGCGGCTGTTGGACCTGTTGAGTCATTGTTATCTTTACTACAGTTGAATGCTGTAAGTGAAATCATAACCGCAAATGCAGTTAATTTTATATTATTGAATTTCATAATGTTCTGTTTTTAAAGGTTTTTAATTATTGTTTTCTTTTGGTTTCTACCCAAGCATTTATTGATGATCCTCCTCCAAGCATAGCTTTTGGCACTTCTACTACGATGGACATTACATTTGTACCGGCAAAAGTATCTGTACCAGGATTGTTGAACATAGTAGCAGTTCCAGCGATAATTGCACTAAACTGTCCAAAGTCAAAAAAGAAAGGATCATCACGTGGACCAGCAAAAAAGCTCATTCCGGCATTGGTTCCAACAATTGAAGAACTACCATAAGGAGTAATGTCAACTGAATTTGGAGTTACGCCAGTTAAAAATGTACTGCTGGTACCAGTTTGAGAACCTGTAACAGGCGATGGTCCAAAGAAATACATTTTACCATCTCTTGGCGCTGCTTGGATAACCATATCCTCGACAGCATCCCCATTCGTATCAATGTTGATTTCCACCATAACATTTTCGTCAAAGGTTGCGGAACCCGTGTCTGCAGGAGACATTAAGCCTTGAACATTGACCACGAAAGCGATGTTACTGGTGTTTTGCCCTTGAAAGGCATAAAGGTCAGTAATGTCAGATGATTGATTTGCCGTTGTGGCAGGTGCATCGATATGATCGGCTGCAATTACAAAGAATCCAGCAACTGCAAGAATTGCGATTCCAATAAAGATTTTTGATTTTTTCATAA
>JBDSFP010000470.1:0-2517 GCA_039919415.1 Aquaticitalea sp.
ATCCGTTGACGATTGCTCCTGGCCAAGAAGAGGGATTGCGAAAAGCTGCAAAGAAAATTGAAACGATGATCGGTCAGTTTGAGCAGAATTATTCTGTGAGGGATAAACAAGATGTATTGGCCATGTGCGCCTTGCAGTTTGCTTCCCAAGTAGAACAAAAATCGATAGATAATGAGGTTGTCGGTGAGGATGTGCAAAACAGATTGGCTGGTTTGGACGAGATGCTCCGGCTCAATTTAATCTCTTAACGTTCTTTTAAATAAACATAGGTTACTGCCTACATTAGTTATTTTTTTTGATAAACTCAACGTTAATTCTTTAAAAAGGGTGAGTTTAAACTGTAAAATCGTGCCGTCTTCGAACGGATTTTTGATCAGTTTGTTAGCCCTAAACTTGTTTTTAAGGAGTTTATACAAAATTCGAAACTGATGTAGGCTTTTTTTTTACTGAAACATCAAAACTTTTTTAGGTTTTGAATTGTTGAACTATTCCTGCTGTTAGCGGGATTTATTACAGTGAAGCTGTCACGCTTTTGGCGTTAAATATCTGAACTGTTTCCGCGCCCGGAATTTTGGGATTGGGCGGGATATTTGAATTATTTCAAATTTTCAAACAAACTAAACTAAACAGAAATGAATGCAATAATAATGGTTGTGATTGGTGTCGTCGCAGGTATGATACTCGGATATATTATAGCAAAAGCATTGGAAAAAACCAACGCCACAAAGCTTGTTAAAAACGCAAAGGATGAAGCATCCTCAATTATAAAACAGGCAAATTTAGAAGGTGAGTCCATAAAAAAGGACAAGTTGCTTCAGGCAAAGGAAAAATTCATTGAATTGAAAGCAGAGCATGAAACGGTTATTTTATCTCGTGATAAGAAAATAGCAGAGACGGAAAAGCGTACACGTGACAAAGAATCACAAGTGTCGAGTGACTTGGTAAGAAACAAGAAATTGAGCCAAGAACTAGAGGACAAACTAAAAGATAACGACTTTAAGCAAGAAGTTCTTGAAAAGAAAAAAGAAGAAGTAGAAAAAGCGCATAAAAGCCAAATCAAACAGTTGGAAGTTATTTCTGGTCTTTCTGCCGAAGATGCAAAATCGCAATTGGTGGAGTCACTCAAAAATGAAGCTAGATCTGATGCTATGGCTTTTGTTCAAGGATCTATTGAAGAAGCTAAATTGACGGCTCAACAAGAAGCGAAAAAAATTATTATCAATACGATCCAGAGAATTGGGACCGAAGAGGCAATCGATAATTGTGTATCGGTATTCAACATTGAATCAGATGATGTTAAAGGACGAATCATCGGTCGTGAAGGGCGTAATATCCGCGCGATTGAAGCTGCAACGGGGGTGGAAATTATTGTGGATGATACTCCAGAAGCGATCATTCTGTCTTGTTTTGATTCTGTGCGACGTGAAATTGCTCGTTTGTCACTTCATAAATTGGTGACCGATGGTCGTATTCATCCTGCAAAAATTGAGGAAGTCGTCGAGAAAACCAGAAAACAAATTGAACAGGAAATCATTGAAGTAGGCAAACGTACCGTGATCGATCTTGGAATCCACGGTCTGCATCCCGAATTGATCAAATTGGTCGGACGTATGAAATACCGATCGTCTTATGGTCAGAATCTATTGCAACATTCACGTGAAGTCGCAAAACTTTGTGGAGTGATGGCCGCGGAATTGGGCTTGAATCCTAAATTGGCGAAACGTGCAGGACTATTGCACGACATCGGGAAAGTACCGGACTCGGAAGCAGATATGGAAACACCTCACGCAATTTTAGGAATGCAATGGGCAGAAAAATTTGGAGAAAAACCAGAAATCTGCAATGCCATTGGAGCGCATCACGATGAAATAGAAATGACGACTTTATTATCTCCCATCATTCAAGTATGTGATGCTATTTCTGGCGCACGTCCAGGAGCGAGACGTCAGGTGTTGGATTCCTATATCCAACGTTTGAAGGATTTGGAAGATGTCGCCTTTGGTTTCAATGGAGTCAATAAGGCCTACGCCATCCAAGCAGGACGCGAATTGAGAGTGATGGTGGAAAGTGAACGTGTATCTGACGAACAAGCAGCGAATCTTTCTTTCGAAATTTCACAAAAAATCCAGACCGACATGACTTATCCAGGTCAGGTTAAGGTGACTGTAATCAGGGAAACAAGGTCTGTGAACATCGCAAAATAATAATCCGAAAGCCAGTTAGTTTTAACTGGTTTTTTTTTGTTTGGTGGAAATGATCATGGTAGTGCCTTCATTAACTTTGCTCTTCACCTGGATTTCGGCCCCAAGTGATTCCACTTGATTTTTTGTGATATACAAGCCAATACCTTCAGCACTTTTATTGGTATGAAACGTTTTGTATAGTCCAAAAATATCCTTGCCATATTTGTCCAAATCGATGCCAATTCCGTTATCCGAGACAGAAATGGTAATTTTTTCGTCCTTGATGATAGAATCTATGGAAATGACAGGAGTTCGGTCTGGATGTGAATACTTG
>JBDSFP010000026.1:0-3705 GCA_039919415.1 Aquaticitalea sp.
CATTTGGCAACACTATCATTAACGTCGGCTAATTTTGCCTCATCGTGTGCGTTTGGATGATTTTTGTTCTCCATAATAATTTCTATTTTGTATTTAATAATGTAAAGTAGTTTGTTAAATTTACTAACAATTACTCTATCAATTTTATCTTTTTGATTGATAAAATCTATGGCTAATAGGTTTGATCTAATGACTCCATTAGAACTTTGGGTTTCAATTGTTTTTTTGACACAAGTTTCGCATCTTTATAAAATTCTTTAAAAAGAACCAGAAATGCAACACAACGGTAAATCAATCAGGCCATTTATTGGCAGTAAAGACTTCAACATTTCCAAAAGCTTTTATACAGACCTGGGCTTTGAAGAACATATTTTGGCACCCGACTTTTCAGTATTCCATAGTGGGAAACTTTCGTTCTACCTACAGGCATATTATGTAAAGGATTGGGTGGATAATACTATGGTGTTTATGGAAGTGGATGATGTGGAACGCTTTTATGAGCAGATATTAGCATTGGACTTACCATCAAAATATAAAGGCGTAAAAGTTGTGCCCATCCGCCATGAGGATTGGGGAAGTGAGTGTTTTGTACATGACCCAAGTGGAATTCTTTGGCATTTTGGGGAGTTTAAAAACAAAAATTAAAGTGTCATCGCGAGCACATAATTATGATTTTAACTGCCAATTATGTGATTTCTTTTTTCACTCGCAATGACTGGAACATCTCAATTAATCAATGACTTTACCTCGTCAAAATCCAATCCACCATAATTACCCGAACTCATCAATAATAAGGCTTTGTCGTCAAAGTTTTGAGAAAAGATAAAATCTTTGAAATCTTCTGTGTTGGTAAAAATAATTAAATCATCACGTTCAAAGGCATTGGCAATTTGTTCATGGGTGACTTCCTCGAGTTTCTTGATTTCCACTGCATGAGGCGAATAAAAAACGACGGCAACATCAGCTGCGTTCAAAGCGCCTTTATATTCTTTTATGAATTCGGCATTGAGGCTGCTGTATGTGTGCAATTCCAAACACGCCACAAGGGTTCTGTTTGGATATTGCTCTTTGACGGCTTTAGTGGTCGCCTCTACCTTGCTTGGTGAATGAGCGAAATCTTTATACGCTACGCTGGTCTTGCTTTCGGCTATCTTCTCAAGACGTTTGCTGGCACCTTTAAAAGTGGCGATGGCTTCGTAAAAATCATCTTCATCGATGCCCATATGTTGGCAAATCCATTTGGCACCTGCAAGATTGTTGAGATTGTGTTTACCAAAGACTTCGATTGGCAGAGGACCTTCGGGTGTTTCCAAAAGAGTTTGGCCGTCTTCCACAGTATATTCTGGTGTATGGTAAGGAAGTTTTCGGATGGTGTTTTCGGAGGCTTCAACAACCTTATTTACTTCTGGGTCTTCCTCATTATACGTAATGCTACCGCCTTTGACAATGCTATCTACAAAGATGCTGAATTGTTCTACATAATTCTCATAAGTAGGGAAGACATTAATATGGTCCCAAGCAATGCCGCTCAACAAAGCAATGTTGGGTTTGTATAAATGGAATTTTGGTCGTCGATCTATTGGGGAACTCAAATATTCATCGCCTTCCAAGACCATAAAATCGTTGTCTTCGGTAAGTTTTACCATGACATCAAAACCTTCCAGCTGTGCACCAACCATATAATCGACGTCTCTTTGGTGATAATGCATCACATGGAGAATCATTGAGGTAATGGTTGTTTTCCCATGACTACCACCAATCACCACACGGGTTTTGTGTTTAGATTGTTCGTATAAAAACTCTGGATAACTGTAAATCTTAAGTCCTAAACTTTGTGCTTTTACCAGTTCAGGATTATCAGCTTTGGCGTGCATTCCTAAAACTATTGCGTCCAACTTGGTATTTATTTTTTCAGGAAACCAACCGTAGGTTTCTGGTAATAAACCTTTATTTTTTAAACGGGTTTTGGATGGTTCAAAAATCTCGTCGTCACTACCTGTGACCTTGTAACCTTTATTGTGAAGTGCCAAAGCGAGATTGTGCATGGCACTCCCTCCGATAGCTATAAAATGTACGTTCATGTTGTTAAATTGTAGTTTTCAAATATACTTTTTTTACTACGAATATAAAGCTGTTTTTTGCCACTAATACATGAACGTTTTTGCACTGTATGTGGACGCTATTGCACACAGTGAGTTTTGAAAAATATTCGTTTATGGGCTTTATAGACATGCGGCGTACTTAAAACGGTAAAAGTTAGTAGGCATTGACAAACTGTAGATTGAAGTCTGCCTACTTAAGACTTAAAATAACACTCTTTTCTTCCTTAAAGACTTTGATATCTGGCAATCCTACTTCTGCCATATTGATATATCTTAAAGCTTCCTGTTTTTTGCCCTGAAACTTGTAAATCTGTGCCAATCGATAATACGCCCACTCCAAAGGAACGCCGTCTTCTGCCGAATAGTTATTAATGTAATTAAAGAGACATTTCTCCCCTTTTTGTAGTTCAACATGGTACTCTGCGGCTACTTTTCCTATCTGATAATGAAGGGCGTTGCGCTTGTGGACCTCTTGATTTTCTAGAAGATTGGCAATGGCTTTTTCGGGCTGTTTCTGCTTTTCGTAAAAGTTGGTCAACTTTTCATAACAGCTCATGGAGCCACCTTCTTTGATTGCCATTTTATAGTATTTTTCGGCAAGTTTAGGTTCGTCGTCATATTCATATACATAGCCCTTGGCAAGATATCCATCCACTTTAGAAAGCGTTTCCAATTCGTTTGCATACTTGAGCGATTTGTTCACACTGCCACCAACGATTCCTGGCAATTGCATATAAAGTTCCACCAACGCCCAACGCACATCGATATGTTTTGGGTCGAGTTCGGCAGCCTTGTGAAATTCGTCCTTGATGTCGCCAATCATCCCAAGCGCTTTGAACTTATTGACTTTTAAAGCCTTCATTCCCATCGCGCCACCATATTTGTAATGATAATTCGCATTATTGTCTTTGGCATCTACCAATTTTTTATAACTGGCAATGGCATCATCCCATTCCAATTGTTGTCCGTAGGTGTCACCCAATAGTTCGATGGCCTTTAAATCTTCTGGATTGTTCTTAACATACACAACCAAAGTATTTTCAGCTTTCGAAAACTGTTTTTTGTCAAATAACTGTTCTGCATCCTCAAGCTTAGATTGCCCAAAGGAAAGTATCGGAAGAAGTAAAAAAAATAATAATGGTTTCATATCAATAGGTACGAAAAACAAACCTCATGGGTTCACTTTGTATTATTTATGAATTCAAAGATACACGTTTGCTAATAATATAGTTAAATTCACTCACCCAAAGTAGGCATTCACTCATTGGATGTATGATAAACGCAGATTGGCATTTATATTGCTTTGGTTTGATGAAACAAACATCAAAAAACAAACACCACATGAATTGCCTTATAAATATATTTGTCAACCGACTGAAATTATTTTGTGGCATTGCACCTTTCTGTCGGTAGACAATTCTGACGATATTAACAAATAAAATAAACAGATGAAATATTTTGTATCCATAGTAATGATCACACTTTTCGCAAATTTCTCACAGGCACAGACCAAGGATTATAATGACCTTTGGAAAAAAGTAGAAAAACTGGAAAATGACGGTTTGCCGAAATCAGCTTTGGAACTAGTCAACCAAATAGCAGC
>JBDSFP010000070.1:0-5195 GCA_039919415.1 Aquaticitalea sp.
AGAAAATTTTCAATGTTAAGCTCAAAAAATTACTTTTACTATCACGCCAAACTATAATTTATTATGTCATTACATTTAACTATGGGTTTTTAGAGTCCACCAACTGAATATCAGAGCTAAAACTTAACCGCAAGGTACGCAAGGAAAAATCGCAAGGTACGCAAGGTACGCAAAGTCCTCAAAGTCATCAAAGTCCTCAAAGTCCTCAAAGTCAATAAATTAATACTTTGCGAACTTTGCGTAAATCTTGGCGAACTTTGGGGTTAATATTTACAACACTTTGTTTTTCTATATTTTAATTATTATTTTCCTGTACTGATTAATTACCTCTAAATTTATATCTAAGATTGTTTGGTTTTTCAATCATAACATTTTCTTAAGAATATAAATGCCATGTTTTAAGTAAATTTATAGGAATTCTAAAAAACACATAAAAATGAAAACTCAAGAAGTAGCAAAAAAATGGGCAGAATTATGCCGAGAAGGAAAAAATTTGGAATGTATCAACGACTTATATGCAGAAAACGTGAAGAGTAGGGAAATGCCTGGCTCTCCACATGAAGTCATTGAAGGCAAACAAAATGTTTGGGACAAAAGCAAGCAATGGATGGACAGCGTACAAGAATTTCATGGGAGCAATATTTCAGAGCCCATGGTAGCAGATAATCATTTCACTAGCAAAATGGATTTTGATGTGACATTTAAGGATAGAGGCCGCCAAAAAATGGAAGAACTTGGTGTGTTTGAAGTCAAGGATGGCAAAATTGTGAAAGAACAGTTTTTTTATTCCATGTAAAAATTTATGAATTGTATATAAAGCTCCGATTAATTTCGGGGCTTTTGTTATTATAAGCTCCTCTTAAACTCAAAAAACTTTTGATATGAATTCACATAAAAAAACTAAATTAGCATGTATTAAGAACAAATAATCCAATGCTAAAAAGATTCAGGAATATTAAGATCAAAGAAGGGTTGATAATTTCTATCGCCGCGACCTTTGTCAGTTTCTGCGCTCTAGGAATTACCTTATACCAAACACGCATTTTAAAACAACAACTGTACGCTTCCGTATGGCCAAGATTGGAAATGAACCATACGTGGAACAATGTCAAGAATACCTACCTATTGAATATTGAAAACAATGGTGTTGGCCCTGCAATCATCAAGGAAGTCCGTATAGAATACAAAAACCAGGTGTTTAACGATTTTGGCGATTTGGCCATTGCAGTTGCTATTGACAATCAACTTGCAGATGAAGATTCATATTGGGACAAGTCTGATCTTCTCCCCGAAACTGTCATTCCCCAACAAAAGCAAAAGCAACTCTTATTTATTGGCGAAAAAGAGCATTTCGACGCGTTTATAAAAGCTTTAAAAAACATCAATGTCACGATTGTTTATGAATCGCTTTATGGAGATGCTTGGCAAATTACCTATCCGCGTATTTCACACAAAAAAATGAAATGATGAAAAAAATCTTTTGTCTGCTTCTGTTAATATCAATTTCATCATCCCTCATCGCACAAACCGTTTCAAAAAAAATCAATGTGATTCTTTTGGGCACGTTTCATTATGGTGCCACAAGTGATGGACATAAAACTAATTTTCCGGACTTATTCTCGGAAAAAAGACAACATGAATTGGAATTATTGACCGATACGCTGGTTGCACTTAAAATCGATAAGATCTTCATAGAGCGCGAAGAACAATTTCAATCCAAATATGATAGTCTGTATCAAAACTATTTGATAGACCAGTTGAAAGACACATTGGTCATCCGACCTGAAGAAATACAAATAGGCTTTAGGCTGGCAAAAAAATCACAACTTGAAAAAGTTTACTGCGTAGATGTACAGCAAGAGTTACCCTATGATAAGTTGAATGAATTTGAAGAAAAATTCAAGGGCAAACTGGATGCGCCCTTCTTTTCGGCAAACGAATACCCATTTACAGATCCTTCTGAAAAACTCGATTTGCCTCATCAAAATTTATCAGATTACTATGCAAAATTGAACAATGTATATCATCAACAAGCTCGATTGTATGACTATTTGCATTATGCCATGTCGTATGTGGAAACAAACGATTATACTGGTCCCGAATTTTCTGCAGTTTGGTATGCGCGCAATTTGAAGATCTTTAGCCAAATCTTAAAATATCTAGCTTCAGAAGACCAAACCATTTTGGTTCTTTTTGGCAGTTCACACACCGATGTTTTAAAGACTTTTTTTGAATCGCATCCACTTTTTCATATTGTTGATTTGGAAACTATCCTAAAGTAATATAAAGGATGAATAACCAAAACACCTCAACATGGATTGATCCTGACAATGTTTTATTGATGAATTTATTTTGTTAAAGAATGAGTGATAACATTGATTTGAAACTATTAAGCTCCGGGTGATTTCGGGGCTTTTTTTATGCACATGGAGAATTGAATTAGACAATTTAATGATGACAATTTGGAAAAAATACGATTATATTACATACCACAGGAATGAATTCAAAAAATCCTTAAAACACTCTATATGAAAACCAAGCAGTTACTCATTTTTCTCATTTTAAGTTTATGCATCCTATCTTGCAATTCACAGACCAAACAAAATAACGAAAATCATACGGATGAAATTCCGAATAAGACTACCGATGTTATCACCATCGATGGCAAAAATTATACACAATTTAAAACACCAGAGCCAACAACTGACAAACAAGTCACTAAACAACTCGACATCAAGTTTTACGACATCAAAGACACCAATAATGGCCAGACGATTTCTTCCGTCCCGCTCCCAGGCGATTGGCAACAGCAAACTTCAGGAGATTACCAGTTTATCGGCCCCAATGATATGAAGATCTATGGTTTGAGAAGTGGCAATTTTTCTTTTTCAGACGATCCTCAACAATTATATTTGTTCAGGAGCGTGGGAAAGAAAATCGCTTCTCCAAAATCAATGGATCAGATAATCCGTGAAGACTTTGAAACAAATGCGGCCCAATTCAATCGGAAGTTGAAAAACACCTATCCGCTCCCCGAAGCTGCGGCATTCTTAAAAACCTTCAATGATTTACAGTATAAAATTGATTTAACACCCGTTAAATATGAAGCAGTAGGAACGGAATGGGAAGATCCTGATGGTACTTCTTACATGACCATAATTGTAAAGCATGAGGAACAAGGTCCAACCGCAGATTCTTGGGGTTATGCTTTCGATTTCATAAAATCCTCTAAAGCAAATTTCGAACAGGCAAAACGCACACTGATTAATTATATGATAAACCAAGAAATCAATATGGACTGGATTAGACGAGTGAATGACGAATTAAAGGAAAAAATCGACAGAAGCAACCTGGAGCATCAAAAAATGATGGCAGAAGTAAAACATAACATGGAGGTTTTTCAAGAAGGTCAGGCAGCGAGACGTGCAGATAGAGAAGAACTGGACAATAGGATTTCGAACTATATCCTTGGAAAATCAGAAGTGATTAACCCACAGACTGGCACTACCTCTAAAGTAGATGCTGGCAGCACTTACTATTGGATCAATGAAAAAGGAGAATATATCACTACCGAAAGTTATTCTTGGAATCCCAACGAATACGAACCTTATAAAAAATATCACACTTGGACACGCAGTCAACTTAAAAACTAAAATAAAAAAAAACTAAATAGACTCCCATAACTCCTACCTTTTAAAATTTTACAGATATCGCTAAAAAAACTAAATTAGAAGGCAAAAAACAACTAAGTTCCGATTACCTTGTTCGCTGCATATAGATTTACACAAAAAGTACAACTCAGAATTTTGAAGCAATCCTTTAACAATAAGAAAACACTTTGTCCAACCTTGACCTTAACAAACGTTTAAAGGATTTAGGAAATGAAGATTTGACTTCAATTGAAATGTAAATTTTGTAGAAGATACATTAGCTGCAAGTTTTGGAATACATTACAAGCATTGTGCTAAGCTCTAATATAATTGAAAAAATATGACATGACGTCCACCTTAATTCGTTTCCTTAACATTTTTTTAGCCGCATTACTTGCAGGAACAAGTTTTGGGATTTGGATGGGTTTAAATCCAATGAACTACTCGGCTTCTACATATTTAGTACAACAACAAAATCTTGTCCAGTCCCTAAACACTCTGATGATTTCATTGGTAATCACTGCGACTATTGTGACTTTGATTTCAGCTTTTCTTCAACGAAAAAACAAAATAAATTTCGTCATTTTACTTTTTGCAACTGCATTTTTCGCATCGTGCATTTTCATTTCACGATTTGGCAATTTACCAATACAAACTGAGATGCTCTCATGGAATACAGATTCCATTCCGGACAACTGGACAATACTGCGGGACAAGTGGTGGTCATTACATATCATGCGGACAATTGCTGAGTTGATAGCATTGGTTCTTATTATATGGACAAGCGTTCATAAACCTACTGTATAAGAAAATTGACTCTGTAAGAATTCAATCGAAACACTTTTAGTTACAATCACAAAATAAAATCCATAAGTAGAATTTGTCGAAAAGTACGCTATTAGTTCACTCTCGTAATCCTCGCGCCAATAGCACGCAAACGCTCATCTATGCGCTCATAACCTCTATCTATCTGTTCGATGTTATGAATGGTGGAAGTGCCTTTGGCAGATAATGCTGCAATCAATAACGACACCCCTGCACGAATATCCGGAGAGGACATTGTGGTGGCTTTCAACATCGATTTAAAATCGAGTCCTATAACGGTCGCGCGGTGCGGATCGCATAAGATGATTTTCGCGCCCATATCTATCAATTTATCCACGAAAAATAAACGGCTTTCAAACATTTTTTGATGTATCAATACGCTGCCACGAGCTTGAGTGGCAACGACCAAAACGATACTCAATAAATCTGGCGTAAAACCAGGCCAAGGTGCATCTGAAATGGTCAAAATCGAGCCATCGATATAATTCTGTATTTCGTAGCCGTCCTTATGTGCTGGAATGTGGATGTCCTCACCTTTCCTTTCAACAGTAATGCCTAATTTTCTGAAGACATTTGGGATCACCCCCAAATCATCCCAACTCACATTCTTGATGGTCAATTCGCTTTTGGTCATGGCAGCCAGACCTATCCAGCTTCCAATCTCAATCATGTCGGGTAACATGGTATGTTCAGTGCCACCCAATTTGTCAACACCTTCAA
>JBDSFP010000071.1:0-8298 GCA_039919415.1 Aquaticitalea sp.
CAGATTTAAAGGTATATAACCAAATCAATAAAACAGTGATAGTAACCGTTTGCCAAAATGAAATCCCAAGTTCATCAAACAAAATCAACTGCAAAACGTTGGCAACTAAGTACAATCGAAAACTGGCGACAACAACACGAGAAATCAAAAAAAATGAAGCACCCGTTTTATAGGAATAATTTCCAAATCGTTCTTCAAGATAAGTGTAAATGGAGGTCAAGTTAAGTCTGTAATAAAGTGGAAGCAGAACCGTTCCAATAACAATATAGCCAACAATATAGCCGAGCACTACTTGCATATAACTGAACTGCGAGGCTTCAATCCATCCTGGCACCGAGATAAAAGTCACCCCTGAAAGAGAAGCGCCAATCATTCCAAATGCAACGACATACCATGGAGAGGATTTGTTGCCTTTAAAAAAAGTACCATTGTCCGATTTTTTTCCTGTAAAGAAGGAAATCAATATAAGCAACCCAAAATACGCTACGA
Organism: Aquaticitalea sp.; assembly: GCA_039919415.1. Taxonomy (GTDB): domain Bacteria; phylum Bacteroidota; class Bacteroidia; order Flavobacteriales; family Flavobacteriaceae; genus JBPOFM01. The sequence goes on from JBDSFP010000071.1 coordinate 490, forward strand.
GTATGAGAATGATGGTTGTTGGTGACATTTATCTTTGTGTTGATAGGAACAATATTAGGTAAATTTAAATGAAAGTTATTTCCTTTTTTTTGTTTAAAGATTCGTGTTTTTATTAATTGCTTTTGAAACATTATCTTGAATTGTTAAAAACAATGCTTCACTAAATTCGAAACATTCATGAATAAACAATTAAAATTTTCATTAAAATCGTATTTTCGCAACCATGGAATTTTCTTCAAAACTTCTCGAAAAAGCCGTTAACGAAATGTCTCAATTGCCAGGAATCGGTAAGCGTACGGCATTGCGATTAGTATTGCATTTATTGCGCCAACCCAATGACCAAACCAATCAATTGGCGATGGCACTGCAATCCGTGCGCAACGAAATTAAGTTTTGTAAAAGTTGTCATAACATCAGCGATACGGTGTTGTGCGACATTTGTGCAAATCCGCATCGAGCGGAAGATCTTATTTGTGTGGTAGAAGATATTCGAGACGTCATGGCAATAGAAAACACAAGTTCTTTTAGAGGCTTGTATCACGTTTTGGGAGGAAAGATTTCGCCTATGGATGGTATTGGTCCCAATGATTTGAACATCACTAGCCTGGTCGAAAAAGTAAAACAAGGCAAAATAAAGGAACTTATTTTTGCGTTAAGTTCCACGATGGAAGGCGATACGACCAATTTTTATATTTTCAAACAAATACAGGATTGTAACATAATCATGTCAACGATTGCTCGTGGCATTTCCGTTGGCAATGAACTCGAATATACCGATGAGGTCACATTGGGTCGTAGTATTTTGAATCGTATTCCGTTTGAATTCTCACTAAAACTTTAGCATTTTTGCAACTTTCGGTCGTCATACTCAATTATAATGTAAGGTACTTTCTGGAATTATGCCTAAAAAGTGTTGAAGCTGCAATTACAGACTTGGATGCTGAAATCATTGTGGTGGACAATCATTCCAATGATGGCAGTTGTCAAATGGTCAAAAAATTATTTCCCAATGTCATCCTTATCGAAAACCCTGAAAACGATGGTTTCTCCAAAGGCAACAATATTGGCGTTGCCAAAACGAAAGGCGAATACGTTTGCATCTTGAATCCTGATACGGTTGTTGCTGAAGACACCTTCAAAATAGTATTGGATTTCGCTAATTCCACTCCGAAGATGGGAATCTTAGGTTGTAAACTCATCGATGGAAAAGGAAATTTTCTACCAGAAAGCAAAAGAAATATCCCCACACCTTTGGTTTCCATCAAAAAGATTTTGGGCAATTCCAAATCTTATTATGCCAATCACTTAAGCCAAGACGAAATTGGACAGGTTTCCGTTCTAGTGGGTGCCTTTATGTTATTGAAACAAAGCATTTACAACGATATCAACGGCTTTGATGAAGATTATTTTATGTATGGTGAGGATATGGATTTTTCATATCGAGTGGAAAAAGCAGGCTACCACAATTATTACAATCCATCAACTGCAATTATTCATTTTAAAGGAGAAAGTACCTTAAAAGATAAAAAATACGCCAAACGTTTCAATGAAGCCATGCAGATTTTCTTTAAAAAACATTTTAAACCAAATACCATATACAATGCCTTGATTTGGTTGGGAATCAAGGGCATTATAGTAATCAATCCACAACCAAAACAGGAGAGAACGAAGGTTAAGAATTATATTCTCATGTCTGACAAAATGAATGAACTTTTACAGTCTAAATTGGAAAAATCTGTTCAGTTATATTCAGAGCATTCCATATTGGCTGAACATACTCAAATCCTTTTTGATACTAAAACCATCTCCTTCAAATCCATCATCGATTTCATAATTAATTCCAAGGAATCCGATATTTCTTTTAAATTCCTACTAAATGAATCCGGCTTTATCATTGGTAGCAATAGTTCAAAAGACAGAGGAGAAGTTATTGAATTTTAGTATTTACAGGCTAATCTTGAAAATTTCATCGATGTAAATTCTATTGATTTTATAAGGAAGTCTGTCATTTTTCATTAATTTTGCAAAGCAATTATATAAAATTACCATTACACTAATTATATGGCAAAATTTGAATTGAAACTTCCAAAAATGGGAGAGAGCGTCGCAGAAGCCACCATTACATCATGGTTAAAGAATGTTGGCGATACCATTGAAACTGATGAAGCCGTTTTGGAAATCGCTACAGACAAAGTAGACAGCGAAATACCGAGTGAAGTGGAAGGTGTTTTGGTTGAAAAGCTTTTCAATGTGGATGATGTAGTACAAGTGGGACAAACCATTGCCATTATAGAAACAGAAGTATCAGGTGCTATTGCAGATCCCGCTCCGAAAACAGAAAGAGTACCAGAATTGGTTGCTGCAGAAACCGCTTCTGTGCATCAAGTTTCCCAAACAGTTCAGGCAGCAACAGATGCTGTTTCTCCTGTGACCTCTTCCGAAGACCGATTCTATTCGCCATTGGTGCGAAATATTGCTAAACAAGAACAAGTATCACAATCCGAATTGGATGGTATTTCCGGTACAGGAAAGGAAGGTCGTGTGACCAAAGATGATATTTTGGGTTATATTGAAAGTAGAAGTTCACAACCAACGTACGAACAACCACAGCCAACCGCTACCCAAATCCAGGTTGCATCTGTTCCATCTCCTTCCAATGAACAAAAAGAGCAAACCGACAAAACACACGAAGCTCCAAAAGTAGCTCCATCACAAGCAAACGGCACAGATAAATCAAAGTCAGCATCAGTGGTGGCGAGTGGAGACGACGAAATCATCGAAATGAGTAGAATGGGCAAGTTAATTGCACATCACATGGTCGATTCAGTTCAGACATCTGCTCACGTGCAAAGTTTTATCGAAGCTGATGTAACTGAAATCTGGAACTGGAGAAAGAAAGTCAAAGATGAATTCCTTAAACGTGAAGGCGAAAACCTAACGTTTACCCCGATATTTATGGAAGCGGTAGCCAAAGCCATCAAGAAATTCCCGATGATCAATATTTCTATTCAAGGCGATACCATCATTAAAAAGAAACACATTAATATAGGAATGGCTGCAGCTTTGGCGGACGGAAACTTGATTGTTCCGGTCATCAAGGACGCTGACGAACTCAATTTAGTGGGAATGACCAAGCGCGTCAATGATTTGGCAAACAGAGCCCGTTTGAACCAATTGAAACCAGACGACATCCAAGGTGGAACTTATACAGTTACCAATGTTGGAACCTTTGGCAGCATTATGGGTACACCAATCATCAACCAACCCCAAGTAGCCATTTTAGCACTTGGTGCCATCAGAAAAGTGCCAGCAGTTGTTGAAACCGCCGCAGGCGATTATATAGGTATTCGCTACAGAATGTTCCTATCGCATTCTTACGACCATCGGGTAGTCAATGGTGCGCTTGGTGGACAATTCGTCAAAGCAGTAAAGGATTATTTGGAGTCTTGGGATTCTAATAGAGAAATTTAAAAAATTTCCTGCCTTTCATCTTCGCTCATGATAAACTCCGGCAGGAAAGTCATAATAATAAAGTAAAAGCGCAGTTTAAAGTCTGTGCTTTTTTATTTCTTTTTATCTTTACTCAAAATAAAATCAATGAATTTAAATCTGACCAAACCCATCTGCTTTTTCGACCTCGAAACCACAGGAATCAATATTTCAATTGATAGAATTGTCGAAATTTCGGTGCTGAAAGTCCATCCAAATGGTAAGGAAGAAAGCATGACGTGGGTTGTAAACCCAACCATTCCCATTCCAGCGGAAGTGACTGCTATTCATGGGTTTTCGGATGCGGACGTGCAAGGCAAACCAACTTTTAAGGAAATTGCTAAGGAAGTGTACAATATGATAAAGGATTCCGATTTGGGAGGTTTTAATTCCGATCGGTTCGATATTCCGGTTTTGGCGGAGGAAATGCTTCGTGCTGACATCGATTTTGATATGAAAAATAGAGTTGCCATTGATGTTCAGACCATTTTTCATAAGATGGAGCAACGCACCTTGGCCGCAGCCTACAAATTTTATTGTGACAAAATCCTTGATGGAGCTCATGGTGCCGAAGCCGATACCAACGCCACTTATGAAGTGTTAAAAGCCCAATTGGCGAGATACGATGAACTGGAAAATGACACCAAATTTCTGGCTGAGTTCAGCTCCCGTAAAAAATTCGCCGATTTCGCAGGTTTCATTATTTATAACAAAAAGAATGAAGAATGTTTTTCCTTTGGAAAGCATAAAAACAAACGCGTGGAAGATGTACTCAATGAAGAACCAGGTTATTTTGGTTGGTTGCTCAATGCAGATTTCCCGTTGTACACTAAAAAAGTGCTGACAGCTATTAAGTTGAAAGCGTTTAATAACAAATTGAACTAAAATTCCTGCGAAAGCAGGAATCTCATGATTTGTATCCAAATTTTAAAATGTATGAGAATTCTTTTTCTTTTTTCTTCATGCCCACAATTTCCATAACTTTATCCAACTAAAATCCATTCGTGTATTCGTGGCAAAATAGCTAAACAACAAACAACCCAACAACAAACAACAATGAAACTCATCTGCATCGGTCGTAACTACACTGACCACATCAAAGAACTGGCAAACGAACGCCCAACCGAACCAGTCATATTCTTAAAACCAGATACAGCGATTCTCTTAAAAAAGCAACCGTTTTTCATTCCTGATTTTTCCAATGACGTGCATCACGAAGTCGAATTGCTCGTAAAAATCAACAAAGTCGGAAAATACATCGATAAAAAATATGCACATACATATTATGACGAAATTGGGCTCGGCATAGATTTTACTGCCCGCGATTTACAAAACGAACTCAAAGCCAAAGGCTTGCCTTGGGAAAAAGCTAAAGCCTTTGATGGCTCGGCTTTAATTGGCAACTGGTTACCAAAAACTGGTTTTAAAGATTTGAATAGAATTAATTTTTCATTAAAAAAGAATGAAGTCGTTGTGCAACAAGGCAGTACAGAACAGATGCTTTGGAAAATAGATGATCTTATCGAAAATATCTCAAAATATTTTACTTTAAAGATTGGAGATATTATCTTTACGGGAACACCTTCGGGCGTTGCAAAGGTAAATCGGAATGACGAACTCGTGGGCTATATCGAAGGCAAAGAGGTATTTCAACTAACAATCAAATAATGGAAAAGCATTATAAACTTGCCAGAGTGCGCGACTTAGCAGATGGCGATCAGGACTTTATCGTGGCATTGGCTTCCGCATTTTTGGAAGAAGTTCCAGAAGATGCCGCGCGCCTCAAAAAAGCAGTGGCAGAACTAGACTTCTACACTACCTATCAAGCGGCACATAAGATGAAACCTACCATTGAGATGTTCGAACTCGGCGTTCTCGAAGAATTGATCGTCGTGCAGGATTGGGGAAAATTCGAGAAAAAGGATGTCGACGTTTCCAATAAATTGGAAGATGTGTTAATCGCCATCAAAAATGCCACTTCGGAAATCAAAAAAGACTTCAACCTTTAATGTACGCAGAAATCATTACCATCGGCGACGAAATCCTCATCGGACAAATCGTCGATACCAATTCAGCATTTATTGCCAAACAACTCAATAAAATCGGTGTTTCGATCTATCAAATTACCAGTGTTCAGGATGATAGGGAACACATTCTTAAAGCGTTCAAAGAAGCCGAAAACAACGCAGATATCATTATAATTACAGGAGGCTTGGGTCCAACCAAAGATGACATTACCAAAAAAACCATTGCAGAATATTTTGACGATACATTTATCAGAAACAAAGAGGTCACAGAAAACATAAAATTCCTTTGGAAAACCTACATTGACCAAGTTCCTTCGCAAGTCAATCTTGACCAAGCACTCGTTCCTTCAAAATCCCAAGTGTTGATGAATGTAAATGGTAGCGCTCCAGGCATGTGGATTGAAAAAAACGGAAAGGTATTCATTTCGCTTCCGGGAGTTCCTTTCGAAATGAAGGCTCTGATTGAAAATGTGGTCATTCCAAAATTGAGCAAGACATATAAATTTCCTTTTATATTGCACAAAACCATCCTAACTTATGGTTTGGGAGAAAGTAATTTAGCCGCAAGAATAGAGAAATGGGAAAACAATCTTCCAAAATTTATAAAATTGGCCTATTTGCCAAGTTTGGGAAGAGTACGTTTGCGCTTATCGGCCAAATCGGACAATAAATCATTGATCGATACAGAAATGCAAAAGCAAATCCAGCTATTATTGCCACAAATCAAAGATATTTTTGTTGGTTATGAGGAAGACGAATCCATTGAAGCTATTATTGGACAAAAACTGACCCAACTCAATAAAACCATTGCTACGGCCGAAAGCTGCACTGGCGGCAAAATTGCGGAATCCTTTACTGCAAATGCCGGAGCCTCCCGATACTTTAAAGGAAGTGTCGTAAGTTATGCGACCGAATCAAAAATCAATGTCCTAAAGATCGATAACGCATTGATTGACGAATTTTCGGTGGTCAGCAGCCAGGTTGCGGAAGCGATGGCGGCGTCGGTTTTGGAACTTTTCGATACAGATTATGCGATCGCCACCACAGGAAATGCTGGTCCAACTAAAGGCGATTCAGATGCCGAGGTAGGTTTAGTTTTCATCGCTATTGCAACGAAAAACAGGGTGTATTCTGAAGAATTCAACTTCGGGAATCATCGCACAAAAGTCATCACAAAAGCCGTCAATAAGTCCTTTGAAATGCTCCAAAAAGAAATTTTTAAAAAGTGACAATTTTAGTTTGTGGGTATTATAAAGTTTTACTAAATTTGCAAACTGTTTTAAATAACATCATTAAAGTTAGAAAGAATGTCAAGAGTTTGTGAACTTACTGGAAAAAAGGCGATGGTCGGAAATAATGTTTCCCACGCGATGAACAAAACCAAACGTAAATTTGATGCCAATCTTATCAAAAAACGTTTCTACATTCCTGAAGAGGATAAATGGGTAACTTTAAAAGTTTCTACAGCTGCGTTAAAAACCATCAACAAAATTGGGATTGCTGCAGCCATGAAAGAAGCAAAAATCAAAGGATTTTTAAAATAATAGCCACCAGCTAAAAAGTTAAGACAATGGCAAAAAAAGGCAATAGAATACAAGTGATATTGGAATGTACCGAGCATAAGGAATCTGGTATGCCAGGCACTTCTCGATACATCACAAAGAAAAACAAAAAGAATACGCCAGACCGTATGGAGTTGAAAAAATTCAACCCAATCCTTAAGCGTATGACAGTTCATAAAGAAATAAAATAATTAAGTCATGGCAAAGAAAACAGTCGCATCGTTACAAACAGCTTCAAAGAGATTGACCAAAGCTATAAAAATGGTAAAATCCCCAAAAACAGGCGCTTACATGTTCGTAGAATCTGTAATGGCACCAGAATTTGTCGATGGGTTTTTGAATAAAAAATAAATACATTCGATATATGTCTATTCAACTGCTTTCGTATGAAGGCAGTTTTTTTATGTCTATATTTGAGTGATGTTGTGACAAATTAGCAGTTTAGCATTTAGGGCAGGAAAATTGGTAGCAGGCTTTTGGCGTTTCCCTCTTCCGCAAAAGCTCCAGAGGGTCGGGCTTTCCGCTATATCTTTTGCCGAAAAGGCAAAAGGATGTCGCTGTAATCCCTAACGCAAATCCGTCGAAGAACATACTATTCGCACAACAAAAAACAACCAACAAAAAAATGAGTTTTTTCAAAAAAATATTCTCTTCCGAAAAGAAGGAAACACTTGATAAAGGTTTGGAAAAATCCAAAACCACTTTTTTCACTAAACTTAACAAAGCAGTTG
>JBDSFP010000097.1:0-6776 GCA_039919415.1 Aquaticitalea sp.
ATCCGTGCTTACAAACTTATCATAGAAAAACGCTTTAACGCCCCAAAGCAAATTGAGCTGTGTTAAAATGCGTTGGTTTGAGGTAAACACCAATATATGAGCACTTGGTCGCCATGCAGAAATTTGAAAAGCAGTGTACCCACTGTTGGTTAACGTGGAAATAGCCTTCGCATTGATTTCATTGGCCATAACTGCAGCATGATAGCAAATGGATTTTGTAATGTAACGTTTGGTACGGATATGAGGTGGAATTTGTGGTACCTTGATTAATGGCGAATCTTCTACGCTTCTAATGATATTGGCCATTTGACGAATCACCTGCACAGGATAGCTACCCACAGAAGTTTCTCCAGAAAGCATCACAGCATCGGCACCATCCATCACGGAATTGGCAACGTCATTAACCTCTGCTCGTGTTGGCGTTAAACTTGTGATCATTGTTTCCATCATTTGGGTTGCGATGATTACCGGTATTCTGGCACGTTTGGCTCGCAATACCAATTGTTTTTGAATCAATGGCACTTCTTCTGCGGGAATCTCAACGCCCAAATCGCCACGAGCCACCATCAAACCATCACAATACGCAACGATTTTATCAATGTTTTCAACGGCTTCAGGTTTTTCGATTTTCGCGATGATTGGAATTTTGTGGTCGCTGTGTTCTTTGATCAATTCTCCCAATTGCATTAAATCTTCAGCATGGCGAACGAAGGATAACGCCATCCAATCAACTTTCATTTTGATGGCAAATATTGCGTCTTCTATGTCTTTTTCCGTTAAGGCTGGTTGTGAAATATTTGTATTTGGAAGATTAACCCCTTTTTTGGATTTCAATGGGCCTCCTTGAATGACCCGTGCTTTAACCTCCGATTTTTTATCGGTTGAAATAACTTCAAAAATCAATTTTCCATCATCGAGAAGTATGCGCTCTCCTGGTTTTGCATCCTGTGGAAATTTGTCATAAGTCATATAGACACGTTGTTTGGTGCCTTCAAATTTCTTTCCGGTTGCAAAAATGATTTCATCGCCTTCATTGACCACGACTTCACCTTTCATGACTCCAACCCGTAATTTTGGACCTTGCAAATCGCCCAAAATGGCCACATTATATCCAAATTCGTCATTAAGCTCACGAATCATTTTGATACGTTCTTCAACATCCTGATAATCGGCATGCGAAAAGTTGACCCTAAACACATCGACACCTTCGTCCATCATTGCTTTGAGCACCTCTTTGCTACTTGTCGCAGGTCCTAATGTGGCCACTATTTTGGTTTTCTTTCGTTTTAACATGTACTTAAAAAATTAGATTGTCTTTTGATTTTATGTGTTCACTATCGATACTATAACTTGCTATCAGCTGCGGTATGGCTTGCAAATCCTCAAGAATCTTTTTCTCATCGACCAAATTTTCGTCGGTACTGATTTTGAGAAAAAAATCGACTTTCTTGAATTCTGGTAACAGATGATAGGTTTTTAGCATGGTCTCTAAATTATTGAACAAGGACCCTGAACTTTGTAGACTTGCTTTCTCAATCTTACAAACGTTGGAAATTAAATTCCATGTGGTTTGTTGGTGTGTGTCTTCCCATTGAAATAGGGAATAAGAAGCTTCAAAAAATTTGTAATCCAAGTCTTGGCGCAATCTTACCAAATTGATGTTTAAATGCTTATTGATCAGATAGGCCAAACGATAATCTTCCAATCTGCAATGAATCGCAATAAGGGAAAAGGCAGGGTCATAAAAATCATCTAAAAGCAGTTGGTGTTTCGCCATAATTCAGCAATCATGAACGGTAAATATAGTATTTTATCGCATTTGCTGTATGAAGTTTTCGTTATTCTTATCGATAGAACAAAGCGAAAACGTTATAGTATAGCGAATTTCCATTCCTTGAAATCGCAACAAATCAAAACGGTTTGGAAATCTTATTTTGAAAGGCAAAAAAGGCACGCTTGGAGGCTTTTTCTTCAGCTTTCTTTTTAGAAGTTGCTCTTGCTTTGGCAATGATTTTATGGTCGATGGAAAGTTTCACAGCAAAATGCTTCACATTATCATTGCCTGTATCTTCGTATACGTTGTAATCGAAGGTTTTTTTCTCTTTTTGGCACCATTCAATCAATAAACTCTTATAACTGATGACTTTGCCTTCCAAGGTTTCAATGTCCACATGCGAATCGATCACTCTTTTGAAGATGAATTTTTCACACTGTTTATAGCCTTTATCCAAAAAGATGGCACCTACCAATGCTTCAAATAAATTGCCATGGATATTGTTGCCAAAATTGTTTTTTGGGATTTTGGTTTCCACAAAATCAATCAAATTGAGTTCTTTGCCCAATTCGTTGAGGTGCTCACGACTCACAATTTTTGATCGCATCTTTGTCAAATACCCTTCATCACCTTCTGGTACTTCTTCATAAAGATACGAGGCTACCACAGAGCCAAGCATGGCATCGCCAACAAACTCCAAACGTTCATAATTGATGGCAGTCCCGTTTTCGTCCTTGATGTTCATGGAGCGATGGGTAAATGCCTTGATATAAAGATTTTTGTTTTTTGACTTGAAGCCGATTATTTTTTCAAGCTGCAAAAAAAAATTCCCGTCGCTTTTGGAACGGGAATTTAATATGTTACGAATGTATGAATTCATTCAAAATCAATCTAATTTTTTGAACAGCACACAAGCATTGTGACCCCCAAATCCGAAGGTATTGCTCATGGCCACTTTCACATCTCTCTTTTGAGCTTTGTTGAGTGTTAGGTTCAATTCCGGATCTATATTTTCATCCACAACGGTGTGGTTTATTGTTGGAGGGACAATACTATGTTCCATTGCCAAAATGGCTGCGATGGATTCAATAGCACCAGCCGCACCCAACAAATGTCCTGTCATAGACTTGGTAGAGTTGATTGCGATATGCTTTGCATGTTCACCAAATACTTCTGTAATTGCTTTCAATTCGGCAACATCACCCAAAGGGGTAGAAGTTCCGTGGGTGTTGATATGGTCAACATCTTCCGGTTTCAGTCCAGCATTTTCCAAACAGTTTTTCATCACTGCAATAACTCCAATGCCATCTGGATGTGGCGCTGTCATGTGGTAAGCATCCGAAGATAAGCCTCCGCCCAAAAGTTCAGCATAGATTTTGGCACCTCGTGCTTTGGCATGTTCATAATCTTCAAGAATGATGGCTCCTGCACCTTCACCTAAGACAAAACCATCTCTGGTCGCGTCAAATGGACGAGAAGCGGTTTCAGGACTATCGTTACGAGTGGAAAGCGCATGCATCGCATTAAAACCTCCCATACCTGCTTTGGTAACTGCAGCTTCACTACCACCAGTTACAATAACATCGCAATATCCCAAACGGATATAGTTTAGGGCATCTATCATTGCATTGGCTGAAGAAGCACATGCAGAAACGGTGGTATAGTTAGGGCCCATAAATCCATGCTTGATGGAAATGTTCCCAGGAGCTATATCTGCAATCATTTTAGGAATAAAGAATGGATTAAAACGTGGTGTTCCATCACCAGCTGCAAAATTCAAAACTTCGTCCTGAAATGTTTCCAGACCTCCAATTCCAGCTCCCCAAATAACACCGACCCTGAGTTTGTCGACCACAGTGAGGTCTAATTTAGCATCAGCAATCGCTTCATCTGAAGCCACCATCGCATACTGCGTAAATCGATCCATACGGCTGACGAGTTTCCTATCAATGAAGTCAGTTGGCACAAAGTTTTTTAATTCGCAAGCAAATTTCGTCTTGAACTTTTCAGTATCAAAATACGTTATGGGAGCAGCACCACTTTTACCAGCAATCAGAGCGTCCCAATACTCATCTTTGGTGTTCCCGATTGGTGTTAAAGCGCCTAAACCCGTAACTACAACTCGCCTTAATTCCATAAAGTTTGGTTACTTATTTTGCTGCTTCTATATAAGAGATAGCTTGACCCACGGTCGCAATGTTTTCGGCTTGGTCGTCTGGGATTTGGATATCAAATTCTTTTTCGAATTCCATGATCAATTCCACAGTATCCAAAGAATCTGCTCCTAAATCATTTGTGAAGCTTGCTTCTGTTACGACTTCGTTTTCATCTACTCCCAATTTATCAACGATAATCGCTTTTACTCTTGATGCAATGTCTGACATAATTTTTTTATTTTAATTTTTAATTAGAACGGCAAAAATAAAAAACTTTATTTTAAAAGCCGTCTTTATTTTGAATGTGTTTGTAATTTAGTAAAAATACATCGAAGTATTTATACTTTACGATCTAATTGTTAATAATTATTCCTTTTTTTGTTTTGAATTCTTTGGAACTGAATGTCTGTAAAATGAAGCGAATTGTAATTTTTGCGTCCGGTAGTGGCACTAATGCTGAAAATTTAATAAATTTTTTTCACAACAGAGAAACTGGTTCTGTTATTCAGGTACTGACCAACAATCCCTATGCCAAAGTTTTGGAGCGTGCCAAAAAGTTGAACGTCAGCGCACTATCTTTTAATAGAATCGCATTCTCCCAAAGTAACGATGTGCTCAATATTTTAAAAGCGGCACAACCGGATTTAATTGTTCTGGCGGGTTTTCTGTGGAAAATGCCTGATTTTATTTTGAATGAATTCTGCAATAAAGTCATCAATATCCATCCTGCATTGTTGCCAAAATATGGAGGAAAAGGAATGTATGGTAATTTTGTCCATGAAGCAATAATCGCCAATAAAGAAACGGAAACAGGCATCACGATTCATTATGTGAATGAGCATTATGATGAAGGTGCCATTATTTTTCAGACAAAATGTGCTGTTGCATTAAATGATACTGCTGAAGATGTTGCTACAAAAATTCATCAATTGGAAATGGAACATTTTCCGAAAGTTGTTGAGGAACTATTAAATTCCACAAATGGAAATTCCAAATTCCAAAATGATTAGTGAAATCCCCATCAAACAATCCGTGTAATCCGTGTTAAAATAATTCAAATCCAAGTATAATATTCATAAATAGTTCCTAAATATAATTCGCTTCAATTCGTAAAATTCGTGTCCAAAAAAAAGAAAAAATATTACACAGTCTGGAAAGGTAATCACACAGGAATTTTTGAATCTTGGGACGACTGTAAAGCGCAAATTAAGGGATTTGAGGGTGCCCAATACAAATCCTTTGAAACCTTTGATGCTGCAAAACAGGCATTAAATGGAAATTACAGAGATTATATCGGTAAGTTGAAAAAATTCAAAAGTGGTTTATCCGAAGCACAACTCAAAAAAATCGGGCAGCCCAATTTAAATTCCATTGCAGTTGATGCGGCGTCAAGTGGAAATCCGGGAATTATGGAATATAGAGGAGTGGATACCAAAACCAAAAAACAACTCTTCATTCAAGGACCATTTCAGGAAGGCACTAACAACATAGGAGAGTTCTTGGCAATTGTTCATGGCTTGGCATTGCTCAAAAAAAACGAAAGCGACAGAATCATTTATACGGATTCCAAAACAGCGATGAGTTGGGTAAAAAGGAAAACTTGCAACACCAAATTGGAGCGCAAACCTAAAAATGAAAAAGTGTTTGAATTAGTTGACAGAGCTTTGAATTGGCTTAAAACAAACACCTACACTACATCTATTGTTAAATGGGAAACCAAAGCTTGGGGAGAAATTCCAGCGGATTTTGGGAGAAAATAAATTCAGTTTTTAGCACTTAAAAGCCCTATATTTGCACCAAATTTTCGAACCTCAATATGAGCAAATTAGTAATCGTCGGAACTGTAGCTTTTGATACTATTGAAACACCTTTCGGCAAAACAGATAAAATATTGGGCGGGGCCGCGACTTTCATAGGTTTGGCAGCGTCTCAGTTTGATGTGGATGTAGCCATTGTATCGATTGTTGGTGGAGATTTTCCACAGGAATATTTGGATTTGCTCTCAGATAAAAACATCAATATCTGCGGTATTGAAATTGTAAAGGAAGGAAAAACCTTCTTTTGGAGTGGCAAATACCACAACGATATGAACACTCGTGATACCCTTTCAACGGAACTGAATGTGTTGGCTGATTTCAAGCCAGTAGTTCCGGAAAATTACAAAGATGCAGAGGTAGTGATGCTTGGTAATTTGCATCCGATCGTTCAAATGGGCGTTTTGGACCAAATGAACAAAAAACCCAAACTCGTGATTTTGGACACTATGAACTTTTGGATGAATTGTGCTTTGGAAGAACTGAAGGCTGTCATCAAAAAAGTGGATGTCATGACGATTAACGATGAAGAAGCGCGCCAATTGACTGGAGAATATTCCTTGGTTGTTGCTGCACGAAGAATCCATAAAATGGGTCCCCAATATGTGGTTATCAAAAAAGGTGAACATGGCGCTTTATTGTTTCACAATGAAGATGTATTTTTCGCTCCTGCATTGCCATTGGAAGAGGTGTTTGACCCGACCGGGGCTGGCGATACATTTGCTGGAGGCTTCGCAGGCTATCTTGCAAAAACAGAAGATCTATCATTTGAGAACATGAAGAACGCTGTGATTTATGGTTCCACATTAGCTTCCTTCTGTGTGGAGAAATTTGGTACAGAGCGCATGCAAAAATTAAACCACAAGGAAGTCCACCTACGCTTACAACAATTTAAACAATTGACACAATTCGAGATTGAATTAATATAACACAACGCGCTCCATTATGAGCGCGTTTTTTAATTGATAAAAACAGATATCCAAACCCAATGAGCGATATGTTAAAACATGAGTGCGGTATTGCGCTCATCAG
>JBDSFP010000219.1:0-2590 GCA_039919415.1 Aquaticitalea sp.
AGCATCTTTGGTTGCTGTAATAATTAAATGACCAGCTGCCACCTTTACATTTTCCTTTGTATATAATTGGCGCTCATTATTGCCCCAACCACAATTGGGGCATCCATCTCCCAATTCGTAATTCCAAGTGGAACCATTTAAGACCTGCCCATCAAATTGTTCTTCAAAAATAAGCTTTGATGATTTTTGTGAAAAGACGGCAATGGATGTCAAAAATAGAATTAGGCAGCATCTTTTTATCATTTCAATTCAAATTTTGAGGTCAATGTTGCATTGGAATCGCCACCAACGAAGACAGAAAATTCACCTGGTTCAACCATAAATTCCCCTTGATTGGAATAAAAGCCTAACTCATCTTCTGTCAATATAAATTTCAGTGTTTTGGTTTCGTTGGGATTTAATTCAGCTAACACAAATCCTTTTAACTCCCTTACAGGTCGAGTGACACTTGCAAATTCATCTCTTAGATACATTTGCGCCACTTCTTTTCCTTTGACTTTTCCCGTATTGGTAATATCAACCGTAACTTCAACTTGGTTTTTAGAAACTAAATTGATGTTGAGATTTTTGTAATCGAATGTTGTATAACTCAAGCCATATCCAAACGGATACAATGGTTCGTTGCTGACATCCCCATAATGGGACCAAAAGACTTCGCCCGGGGCTGGTAGATTAGGTCGTCCTGTGCTTTTATGGTTGTAGTAAATCGGTACCTGACCCACATTTTTTGGAAATGTCATTGGCAACTTCCCACTCGGATTATAATCACCATACAATACTTGGGCAATGGCATTTCCACTTTGGGTGCCCAATTGCCAAGCTTCCACAATTGCGGGAATGTTTCCTTCAGCCCAATTGATGGTCAATGGTCGCCCATTATTGAGTACCAACACTATATTTTTGTTGACTTTGTAAATCGTTTCAAGCAATTCCTGTTGAACACCAGGAAGTCCCAATTCTGAGCGACTGCGCCCTTCTCCAGTTTGAAAACCATGTTCTCCAAGCACCATAACCACTACATCGGCATTCTTTGCTACTTCCATTGCTTCTGTAAATCCACTTTTATCAGTCATGTTGATGGTTAATTCTTTAGGAAATAAGACTTCACCCGTTACAACATCTGCTCCCTTGGAATAAATAATCGTATTCCCTTTATAGTTCTTTAGACCTTCTAAAACAGAAACTGCTGTATTATCA
The DNA here is from genome assembly GCA_039919415.1 of Aquaticitalea sp. GTDB lineage: Bacteria > Bacteroidota > Bacteroidia > Flavobacteriales > Flavobacteriaceae > JBPOFM01. Next base: position 1,198 of record JBDSFP010000219.1, read on the forward strand.
TCGGCAGCAATTCTCCAACTTCCCAAAGGACTTGTTTTGTCGTTTGCCAAAGCACCTATTAAGGCTATTTTTTGTCCTTCTTTTTTAAGAGGCAATAGGTTATTGTTATTTTTTAGTAATACAATTGATTTTTTGGCTACTTCCAAAACAGCATCATTGATAGGTTTGCTTCCTATTACTTCCTTTTCAGTTGTTTCGTTGCAGTATTTATAAGGATCGTCAAAAAGACCGAGTTCAAACTTCACTTTTAAAATACGCCTAACGGCATCATCTATCATAGATTCGTCAACTTTCCCGGATTTAACCAGATTTGCCAATTCATTGATATAGGCATACGATTCCATGTCCATATCCGAACCGGCTTTAATGGAAAGTTCAGCGACTTGAATGCGATCTTTTGCATATCTATGTGCAATCATTTCATTCATCGAACCCCAATCGGATACGACAAAACCTTTAAAATCCCATTTGCCTTTCAAAATGTCACGTTGCAGAAAACTATTTGCCGTCGAAGGAATACCATTCAATTCATTGAAAGAGTTCATAAATGTTCTAACCCCAGCTTTTGATGCAGCTTCAAAAGGAGGAAAAATTATATTGTAAAGTGTTGAAGTGCCAACATCAACTGTGTTATAATCCCTACCAGCTTCCGCAAATCCATAAGCAGCAAAATGCTTGGCGCAGGCAATGATGGTATTGGAATTCGACAAATCATCACCTTGAAAACCATGAACTCTGGCACTTGCGATTTTTGCACCTAAATATGTGTCTTCACCTGCACCTTCCATAACACGTCCCCAACGGGCATCACGCGAAATATCAACCATGGGGGCAAAAGTCCAATTGATACCAGCGGCGGAAGCCTCTTCGGCAGCCACTTGTGCTGATAATTTAATTGCCTCCAAATCCCAACTAGCAGCTTCTGCAAGTGGAATCGGACTCATGGTTTTATATCCGTGAATCACGTCGAAACCGATAATAAGAGGAATTCCCAAGCGGGTTTCTTCAACAGTTATTTTTTGGACAGCTCTAACTTCTTTAACACCTCGAACATTTAGCATAGAACCGACCCAACCTTTTTTAAGATGCTCATATTTTTTTGATGCATCACCTTCGGAGGGCACGGGACCTGTTACATTCCAGAATCCATTGTACTGGTTCATCTGCCCGATTTTTTCTTCCAAGGTCATTTTTTTCAATAACAAATCGACTTTGATGTCAATGGAATCGACGGTCGCCATTTCTGGGTTCGATGGGGTCACTACTTGAGCGTGCGCCGCTGTACAGGGTACCAACGCATCTAATGCGCTGATAAAAAATAAGGTAAATAGAATTTTTTTCATCTATTGATAGACTTTAACATAATCAATTTCCATGGTCGATTCTGTAAACG
>JBDSFP010000238.1:0-2766 GCA_039919415.1 Aquaticitalea sp.
ATATCTCCAAATTCCTGTTGGCGATAATCAGTTCTGCAGCCCTTTTTTCTTTCTCTTCAATCTGAAAAGCAAGCTCTTTGTTTGCAACTAACAACTCTAAAGCACGCTTTTCATTTTGAGCATTTCGTAATAAAAGTTCCTGATTTGCAAGATTGAGCTCCAATTCTTTTTTCCCCTTCTCTTCGATCTGGAAAGCAAGTTCTGTATTGGCGCTGACCAATTCGGCTGCGCGTTTTTCTGTTTCTTCAATCTGAAATTCAAGCTGTTTGGAAATTAGAAGCGAGGCAGCTTCAGCTTTTTTTCGTGAGGATATATCCCGCGCAATTTTTGAAATTCCTATAATGATTCCATCACTGTTCCTTAATGGTGACACCGTAAGAGACACATTGATTCGTTCGCCATTTTTCTTAACACGGATCGTTTCAAAGTGATCAATACTTTTATTATTTCGTATCCGTTCCAGGATGTTTTTTTCTTCACTTATAAATTCCGCGGGTATGATGATAGAAATATTTTCACCTACCGCTTCTTTTGCCGGGTATCCAAACATTTTCTCACAACCCTGGTTCCAACTGGTGATTGTGCCGTTAAGTGTTTTACTCACAATTGCATCCTCAGATGATTCCACGATCGATGCCAGGTGATTGATATAAGCTTCATTTCTTTCAAATTCGAGGTGGGAAGCTTCTGGAAGTTTAGCGGGTATTGGAATGTCATTTTCTTCCGTCTCAGAAGGTGGTTCTTTTTTAGTAAGATTGGGCAGGTGCATATTTTTCAAGTATGTAATTAATTGTTTTATATAACATCCTCACGTTCATAACAATATTATTCAACACTGATAGCTATCTTCAAACTATATGGCTGCCAGGTGAAAACAGAATTTCAAAACTTGTTTGCACAAATAAATACTTCCTGAAGTGATGTTTTTGCTACTCGAAAAATTTTGTTTGTTAAGTTAACTACTGAAAGGCGGTAACCTGGATTAATACTTTCTGTTGATTCTTTTAAGGGGATAAAGGTAATATATATAAACGAAAGAATGGATACGGCCTTCGTAGTTTATCGCTAGAATGTAGTGTAGTTGATAGTCTACAGACAGAGTTCGGCGAAAGAGATTTTATACGATATCTCCTATTATTTTTGGCTGACGATTTTTCTACTTCTAATGTGTAATTTACCTCTTGCACTGAGCGGAGTCGGTCACAAAATCTCCTGCCTTCTGCAATTGCTTTCGTAACCTGTAATTTTATGAAACACTTTATATTACTTATACTGACATTTTTTATCACGACAATTGCTTTCGCAAAATGTACCAGCAGGGGAATTTATTGTTTGACGAAAAGCCCGACACTTAACAAAAATGGACTCATCGTTTTAGAGTTTTATGCTTTAAGTCAATTGTTGATTTCTCACCTGAATGAAAAGTATCCGATATACTTAAAGTCATCAAATGGTAAAGTGCAACTCAATGTCATTGAGATTTTAAAAGGAGAAATGAGTTTGACACAAATTGTTTTGAAACCAGCATCTGGTCTAAAACCAGACCAGATTTATAGTCTTGAAATTGATAATTTGCCAAAAGGTGAATTAAAACCAAAACGATATTACGGTTCATCAAACAAGAGAGAGGAGTTGACTTTTAAAATCAGCAACTTAGTTGACATCAATTTACCAGTTTTAACGAATACGCCGACAGAACAAAAAAAGACATTGGTTTATTATGGCTGTGGACCTGCAACCTGGGTTTACTTTACCGTTGCGGGACACGACGAATCCGAATTGTTTGTAAGAGCGAATCTTAAGAACAAATCAACCGGGAAAGTAACAACATTTATTTTGACTTTAGAAGATGGCTTAACAAAAATTGGACACGGAATGTGTTCAGGTCCTTTTCATTTTGACATTGGCGACAATTTTGAAGTTACTTTCCAATTGTTCGATCAATCAGGAAATAAAAGTGATTCGACAAATTCAATTTCTTTTACTAAACCAATAGTTTCAACAATTGACGAATAAAAATGCCAGGCAATAGGGACATTGAGGACACGGGTTTTTTCGGCATCACTTTTTTACTATTCTTTTTCCCCAGCTGACGAATGTATACTTGAAATTTAATTTCCGCTCATTACTTTACATCCGCAGTCGGCGGTCTTAATCGATTTTCTGGTTTCGGTAATTGCCTCCCGTTCATTAATTTACATCCATACCTGGCAGATACAACAATAAATTCCCAGAATTCGGAAATGGCTCTAATTATGCAAAAACAAATAGCACACTCTAATAATTATCTTTAAATGGCAGAAAATATTGACGAAGAATATTTAGACAGCTTAAGAAATATTAAATCCGGGAATACTCCGGGAGAAATTACCCCGCAAAAAAACATACACGCTGACTTAAATCAAGAAACTGAAAATATGGAAGTACATCATCATGCCCATCACCAAGGAAAGAAAAATTGGAAATCTTATTTCTGGGAATTTCTAATGCTTTTTCTTGCTGTATTCTGTGGCTTCCTGGCAGAATATCAATTGGAGCATAAGATCGAGAAAGATCGTGAGATACAGTTTATCGAATCGCTGACCACAGATCTAAAGGATGATGTTAAAGGCCTGAACGCAATGATTGAACAGGAACACAGCGGGATCAAATGTCTTGATACCTTAATTGATTTACTCGACAATCCTCAACTTGCAAAACAACAGGGAGACCAACTATACTATGTGGCAAGGATTGGCCCGAGGTCAATTCCGTTTTCAAATAACA
>JBDSFP010000285.1:0-5025 GCA_039919415.1 Aquaticitalea sp.
AGGTCAAATCGATACGTTGCGTTTGTGTGTTTTGAGAATGCGTCGCTGTAACACTATAGTTAATTTGTGGTTCTGTATCAAAAGTCTTTGAATAGGAAACGGAAGACGACAAGGTATTGTTCAAAAAGTTGGACTGGTTGATTTGATTGATAGACTGTTGATAATAGCGGCTACTACCAAGATTAACAGAAGCTGAAAACCGCGAACTCGGATTGGATTTCGAATCTTGCGAATGAGACCAGCGAATGTTGTAAATGGAACTTTTGGCATAATCAGGAAAACCTCGTTCACTATTGATCAGGTTTTCATAGCGAAAGCCAATATTTCCACGAAACCGATAGCGCAAGGCATATTGTGAATCCATACGCAATCCATAACTTCCATTGGTATAATAATCACCCGTAACCGCTAAATCCACAAAATCACTAATAGCGAAATAATAGCCTCCATTTTGCAGAAAGTAGCCTCTATTGTTTTCCTGGCCAAACGAAGGGAGCAAAATTCCCGAAGTCTGTTTTTGACTCATTGGAAAATAGGCAAAGGGCAATCCAATAGGCGTGGGCACATTGTATATATACAAATTGGTCAACCCGACCACCACTTTTTTGCCGGGAACCAATTTCGCTTTACGCATCCTAAAATAATATTCAGGATCTTCACGATTTTCAGAAGTTGTGTATCTACCTTCCTTTAAAAAGTATACGGAATCATTTTCTTTCTTTGTCAGTTCGGCATCAATATAACCGCCACTTTGTTCCGTTCGGGAATTAAAGATCAATGCTTTTTTGTTTTTAAAATTAAAGATGATGGAATCCGGTTCCACCACATTTTCGGCTTGTTTAAATACTGGTGCTTGCTCATAATTTCCCAACGAATCCTTCAAACGTCCCGCATACACAAGATTTTTGCTATAATCGATCACAATGATGCCAGCCGTTATTTCCATATCCTGATAATAGACTTCCGCTTCATTATAAAGATAGATTTTTTGATCCCGTTGGTTGATGGATGCGTAGTCTTTTGCCTTGTACTTTACGACGTCTTCCAACAACTCTTTCTTTTTGGGAATGGAATCGGAGATTATGGAGTCATTTTCCTTCAAATTCAACGATTGGCTTCTTAAAGAATCAGTACTTAAAAATAGGGAATCTCTCTCGGTCGTTTTTATGGGCTTGGTCGATTTTGGCAAATCCTGCGCAACTCCCACAGTGTTAATAAGCCCTGTAAAACTTAAGGTAAAAAGTAGCTGAAGGATGTTTGTACGCAATGCTTTTAGGTGTATTTTTGTAAAAGTATGGCTCGGTTTTTGAATCCCCAAAATTACATATATTTTTTTGGGATTAATCCAATTATAAATCTAAAATTCAAATAAAGCGAGTTCATTAGTCGTTAAAACACTTATGAGAACGAACACACTATCTACTATCGTATTACCACTTTTTATATTTACATGTTTTTTAACATCTGCAAATGCCTTTCAAAAACACAAAGACAAATTTGTTGTCGTTCTCGACGCTGGCCATGGAGGTCACGACCCGGGGAATTTGGGAAATGGTTTTAAGGAAAAGGAAATTGCGCTGAACATTATTTTGGCACTCGGAAAACAACTGGAAAAAGATCCTAAAATTGAAGTTGTTTACACACGCAAAACCGATGTTTTTGTCGATTTGTTTGTAAGAGGAAAAATAGCCAACAAAGCCGATGCAGATTTGTTTGTTTCTGTTCATTGCAATTCACATAATACCAGTGCCCACGGAACGGAAACCTTCGTTTTGGGACTGCATGCCAATCAACGGAATTTTGAGGTTGCCAAAAAGGAAAATGAGGTTATTTTTCTTGAAAAGGATTATAAATCACATTATGATGGGTTTGATCCAAGTTCGCCAGAGTCTGTCATCGGGTTGACCTTGATGCAGGAAGATTATTTGGATCAAAGCATCCTGCTCGCCGATATGATAGAAGACAATTTTACAAATGAATTGAAAAGAACGACAAGAGGCGTGAAACAGGCAGGTTTTATCGTGCTGCATCAAACCTATATGCCAAGTGTCTTGGTTGAGACGGGCTTCCTAACCTATAAACCTGAAGGTACATACCTTAATTCCTCTTCCGGACAAAATGAGATGGCCAATGCTATCTATAAAGCCGTGATGGGCTACAAAAATATTTTGGACCAAAATGTAGGGGAAAATATTTATGCCCAAAAGACAACTCCAATGGTCGTTGAGGAAAATGATACCCTTGAAACGGTCGAAATTCCAGCCCCTGAACTCATCTATAACAATATTGTATTCAAAGTGCAATTGGCGGCAAGCTCCAATAAATTGGAACCAAAACCTTTTAATTTCAATGGCTTGACGGATGTTTCGAGAGAAAAGGAGGGAAAGCTTTTTAAGTATTTCTACGGTTACACGTCTGATTATAATAGAGTAAAGCAACTCCAAATAGAAGCACAAAAAAAAGGCTATCCTTCGTGTTTTATTGTGGCTTACAAAGACGGAAAGCGAATTGACCTAGACGATGCGCTTAAAACTACCGCAAATTAAAATCATTCTTACTATATTTATTGCTAATTTTGTCAGCAACTAAATCGTCTGAACATTGAAAATCTCCAGAGAAGTCAAAACTGCAATCTTGGTCATAGCCGGAATCGTGCTTATGATATTTACTTTCAATTATTTAAAGGGCATCAATATTTTGGATTCCGATGCCGAATATTATACCGTCTTCGATTATAATGCGCTCGAAACCTCGTCGCCTGTAACAATTAAAGGCAACAAAATCGGAAAGGTCCTCAAAATCGAATATGACAAAAAAACCGGTAAAACTAAAGTGACAGTTTCAGTCGACAAAGATTTGAGATTCTCTACCAACAGTAAAATTAAACTTTATGAAACTGGACTTATGGGCGGCAATGCGCTCGCAATTGTCCCCGAACCAGGCGATGAAATGGCAGAAAGTGGCGATTTTCTCCAATCGATGGTTGAGGCCGGCTTGATCAAAAGTCTAACCGACAATTTTTCTGGCATCAGCAGTAATTTGGGAAACACAATGCAGTCCGCAGACACCTTGTTGATTAATCTGAATAAATTGGTGGCGGATGATTCCGAGGAAGGCTTAAAACAGACTATAGCAGAATTGAACATTACCATCGCATCCTTCAATCGTCTTTCCAACAATGTCAATGCTCTCGTTTCGAAAAATGATGTGGAGTTGTCTTCTGCCATCAAAAATTTCAACAAAGTCAGTTCAGACCTTTCAGTGATGAGTGCAGATCTGAAAAATGTGAAACTTTCAGAATCTGTTGCTAAACTTGAAAACACTTTGCAAAGTGTCAATTCGCTCATGACAGATGTAAAAAACGGCAACGGAACTCTTGGAAAACTGATGACTGACGATAAGCTCTATACCAATCTGGAGTCTGCTTCAAAACAATTGGAGCAGTTGCTACAGGATTTTAAATTGAATCCTAAACGTTATGTCCATTTTTCTGTCTTTGGAAAAAAACCGGGAAAATTTGATGCCGAAGGTAATATCATAGAGGACGAAAAGACGCAACCTGACGAGAACTAACAGCAACCGATGACCTATATTCCCAACATCCTTTTCGCCTTTGCGCTATTTGCTGGTATTGGGTATTTTGCAAAAAATGTCAAAAAACTCATCCGCAATATCAAGCTTGGGCATTCTGTGGATGTCAGCGACAACAAGCTCCAACGTTGGAACAATATGGCGAGGATCGCCCTCGGACAATCAAAAATGGTGCGTCGGCCAATTGCTGGGTTTCTACATGTAATAGTCTATGTTGGTTTTGTAGTCATTAATATTGAAGTTCTTGAAATCATCCTCGACGGACTTTTTGGAACACATCGTCTTTTTTCATCCATGGGTTCCCTTTATGGAATCTTGATTGGAGCCTTTGAAGTTTTGGCTGCATTGGTTTTTGTGTCGGTTGTCATTTTTTGGATAAGAAGAAATATCATCAAAATAAAACGTTTTTGGGCAAAGGAAATGACCAGTTGGCCTAAAAACGATGCCAATTTTATTCTTTATTTTGAAATGGTTTTAATGGGATTGTTCCTCACCATGAATGCCACAGATGTTCATTTTCAGGCGATGGACAATGGCAATGTGATTAGTCATTTTATTTCCTCTATTTTTGGCAACATCTCGGCAGAAACACTTCATAGTATTGAACGTGTTTGCTGGTGGCTACATATTTTAGGAATTTTAATCTTCTTAAACTATCTCTATTTTTCGAAACATTTGCATATTCTGTTGGCTTTTCCAAATACGTATTATGGAAAAATCAGACCTAAAGGCCAATTTGATAACAACGCAGCCGTGACCAAAGAGGTAAAATTGATGATGGATCCGAATGTCGATTCATTTGCGTCCCAACCTGAAGGCACGGAAGTTCTTGCGAAGTTCGGTGCCAGCGACGTTCAGGATCTCAATTGGGTACAATTGCTTAATGCTTATACCTGTACGGAATGTGGACGATGCACCAGCGAATGTCCTGCCAACCTAACAGGCAAAAAACTATCTCCCCGTAAAATCATGATGGATACACGTGACCGTCTTGAGGAAGTGGGAAAAAATATCGATGCCAACAATGGCGTATTTAAGGATGACGGCAAACAATTGCTCGACGATTACATCACACGTGAAGAACTTTGGGCCTGTACCACTTGCAATGCCTGTGTTGAGGCCTGTCCTGTGAGTATTGATCCATTGTCAATTATTATGGAGATGCGTCGTTATTTGGTCATGGAACAAAGTGCTGCACCGATGGAGCTCAACAATATGATGACCAATGTCGAGAACAACGGAGCACCTTTGCCTTATAACCAAATGGATAGATTGAATTGGAAGAATGAGTAACGAATTCCTGCGAAGGCAGGAATCTTTTGAAATTAAATGAAAAATTTGAGTTTATAAAGATTAGTATGAAATCTTCGTTTGATTTGAATTATAAACTATTAAAATGAGATTCCTGCCTCCGCAGGAATAGAATTATGAGCG
>JBDSFP010000297.1:0-4016 GCA_039919415.1 Aquaticitalea sp.
ACCCATTGTATCAAATTATACCTGCAATCCATTGGGTCAGCATCATCTGGCAGCATTTTGACCTGAAAAGCATCTTTAAAACCGATAGATTCATAGGCTTCATTCCACCAACTAGCACCTTCCAAAAGCGCCGAACGAATGGGTTCTGGAGTTCCAGAATCAAGATAATAGATGATTGGCTCCACGGCTTCACTCATTTGAAGTTCTGGATTCTTCTTTTTCAATCGATGACGAGTGATATAACGCTTGGTAATCGGTTCCTGAATTGGCGTTGCATAGTCCATATATGAAATGGAAATGGCGCCACTCCTTGGGTCAAATTCCCGTTTTTTATAGTTGTTATCAGGCAATTCAATGAACGAATGATGCTCAATCACACTCACTAAAGAGGCTGTTGGCGTGACGCTCATTATATTTCTGCCTTTTGCCTCGCCTTCAAAGGTCAACAAAGCTTCAAATTCCACGTTTTTAGGAAATGCCTTGGTGCGCTCCATTGACAAAGCGCTTTTGGTCAAATCCAATTTATAGACTCCTTCATTTTGGGATTTCAGTCGGGTTGCAACTTGGTGTGTATCTTGCATCAAAAAAGGTGTGAAATCGATGATATACTTCCCTTCCTTCTCTTCTTCAATTTTAAAACCAAAAAGAACGGATTTGGCAAATGCTTGCTCGACACTTTTTTTCTCCAACTCATTTTCAGTAATAGCTCTATAATCTTGGTTGGGCTGAATCAATAACAATTTATTTCCAGCTCTTACAAACTTTACCACACGCGAATCGCCAAGTTGACCTCTGTCCAAACCAATATCATTGGAGCCAACACCACTTGCCAGGGAACTGACGTATAGAAATTCCACATTCAGTGAATCCACTTCCAAATAGATTTTATCCTGGGACTCTTCATAATAAAAATTGAAATAACCCTTAAAATCCTTTACTTTTTTATCTTTTAAAATCTGTGAAAATGAAGACGTTGCACAGATAAGGAAAATGAGGAAAGTAATTAATTTTTTCATAATGGATATTTAGTCTATAAAACTACATAATTAATCTCAAAAAATTAATCACAAGATTAGTTTTACAATGGTTATATAATATCTTTGTCAAAAATTATAATTTTATGACTACGTCCGATCAAATTAAGGGTCTTGTAGAGCGCCTCGGGGCGTTGAGGAGGTATCTTTGACGTTGATGCCAAAACTATCGAAATAACCAATGAGGAAGTTCAGACTTTCGATCCCAATTTTTGGAATGATTCCAAAGCTGCAGAATTGGTGATGAAATCCCTTCGTGAGAAAAAAAGTTGGGTGCAAGACTACAACACTGCTAAAATATTGGTCGAAGAACTCGAGGTTTTCTACGAATTTTACAAAGCTGAAGAGATGTCTTCCGAAGAATTGGATGTGCATTTCAATAAGTCTTTGGAACATATCGAAAAACTGGAATTCAAGAACCTGTTGTCTGATGAAGGCGACAGTTTGAGTGCTGTTTTGCAAATAACTGCTGGAGCTGGAGGCACCGAATCGTGTGATTGGGCAAGTATGCTCATGCGTATGTATTTGATGTACGCCGAAAAAAGTGGTTTCAAGGTCAAGGAGCTGAACTATCAGGAAGGCGATGTTGCAGGTATCAAAACAGTGACTATTGAAATTGAAGGCGATTTTGCATTCGGATGGCTCAAAGGTGAAAACGGTGTGCATCGTTTGGTGCGGATTTCCCCTTTTGACAGTAATGCCAAACGCCATACTAGTTTTGTTTCTGTATATGTATATCCTTTAGTGGATGACACCATCGAAATTGAAGTTAATCCTGCGGACATAGTAATCACAACAGCTCGCTCCAGCGGTGCAGGTGGACAGAACGTGAATAAGGTGGAAACTAAAGTTCAACTGACTCACAAACCAACAGGCATCCAGATTTCATGTTCTGAAACACGATCTCAACACGACAACAGGGCTAGAGCAATGCAGATGTTAAAATCGCAGTTATATGAAATTGAGCTCCAAAAACAATTGGCGCAACGTGAAGATATAGAAGCTGGAAAGATGAAAATTGAATGGGGAAGCCAAATCCGCAATTATGTGATGCAACCTTACAAATTGGTCAAGGATGTGCGTACAGGTTACGAAACCAGTAATGTGGATGGCGTAATGGATGGCTACATTGATGAATTTCTAAAGGCGTATTTGATGATGATGGGACAGAAGGAGGAAAATTCAAATGAGCTTTAAAAAATAGAGATAAGACCTCTCCTCTAAAGGACATAAGACATCCGACTAAAGCTCAAAGATTTGCTTGGAATCGTCTTTTTTAATTGATTTTTTTATAATAAGACTTTCTTATGAATGGTGAGTATTAGATAAAACTCAGAATCGCCAACTCGTAACTCTGAAGCCCAAACCCGAGAACAACACCTTTTGCATTTGCTGAAATGTATGATATATGTCTAAACTTCTCTCTATTGAAAGTGTTTGATATATGGACTTCCACCACTGGAGTTTTAATGGCTTTGACTGCATCACCAATACCAACTGAGGTATGTGTGTACGCAGCGGCATTCAAAATAATGCCATCATATGTAAAACCCACTTCCTGCAATTTATCGATGAGTTCCCCTTCAATATTGGATTGGAAATGTTCAATGGTAAAACCAGGATACTTTCTTTTTAATTCCTCCAAAAATTCAGTAAAAGTCAGGTTGCCATACAAGTCTGGCTCACGTGTACCAAGCAAATTCAGGTTTGGGCCATTGATGATCATCAGTTTCTTCATAAGGGTAAATATATAAAATATAAGGGCATAAAAAAACCGAAGTGATTAGCTTCGGTTGTCAATTTTTTTGAATATGGGATTTTATAATCCAAATTCAATACCAAAAGATAAAATGTCAAATGATCCTCCATTAGAACTTACACCTCTGTAGGCCAACACTAGATCCAAATTTTCAGATACTCCATATTGAACTTTTGGAGCATAATAAAAACCACCATCGTTACCATTATTTACTCCTATAGCATAACCTAAATCAGCGCCAAGAGTAAATTTATCTGATACATTGTAACGGGCAGCTCCCGCTATTGGTACAAAACTAAAATCACCATAATCAAACGTTTCTCCATCAATTTTTATGTTTTTCCCAAAAGAATTAGAGAATCCCGAGGCGATTCCGGCATCAAATTGTTCTGAAACATTCCATAAATAATTAGCATCCAAAATAGCGCTAAAAGAACTAAAATCTCCAGCATTTCCAATTGGCAGACCTGCACTAATTCCAACATTAAAATTTTGTGCATTGACATTCGATAATCCAAACACTGCGACCGCAGCGAATACCATTAATTTTTTCATAATTTTGAGTTTTTAAAGTTGATTGGTACAAACTAAATACATTTTTACCAAATATTGACAAAATTTTAAAGAGTTATTAACAATTTTGTGAACAAATAAAAATATGTTGCTGTTTTTCAAACCTTTAAAAAAAATGTTATTAACAATTTATTGAACAACTACCATTAAATCGATATGCGGTTTTTGTCACTTTTTAGTTCATTTTATCTAATTTTACCGGGATGAACTGGCAAAATGCACTCAAGGATTTTAAACATTATCTCAAGATAGAGCGTGGCCTCTCCAAAAACTCCATTGTCAGCTACGAATATGACCTTAAAAAATTGATGGGTTTTTTAGAAAATAATCAAATTTTACAATCTCCCATTAGTATTTCCCATTGTACCATCCAAGATTTCATCTATGAAGTATCCAAATCGCATAATGCACGTTCCCAATCCAGAATCATCTCTGGGTTGCGAAGCTTTTTTGGTTATTTGGTCTTTGAAGATTATCGAAAAACAAATCCATTGGACCTTATTGAATCTCCAAAAACAGGTCGAAAGCTACCAGATAATCTTAATATAAAGGACATTGACAATCTTATAGAGGCTATTGACTTAAGCAAACCTGAAGGCGAGCGCAATCGGGCGATCCTCGAAACACTCTATAGTTGCGGACTGCGTGTT
>JBDSFP010000337.1:0-6141 GCA_039919415.1 Aquaticitalea sp.
TTATAGATAGAATGTTGATTTAAACAGTCTATTTATTGCTTTAAATAAATTATGGAATATGCCATTTTTAAATCATTATAAAAGCTTATGTACCAAATTCAGATTTGTTTTGTAAAACGCAAAAAACCCTTTAAATCAAAGAATTAAAGGGTTTTTGTGGCGACTGATGTCCATAAGTGGAGTCGGAGAGAATCGAACTCTCGTCCAAACAAGTCATCAAAAGGCTTTCTACACGTTTATTCTTTTCTTGGGTTTTCGATTGCAAGCTGGTTAAAGACAACCCACTTGCAACTTATCTTCTTTAGTTTCAAGAGCAAATCAAAGCGCTTCACTCCCTATGTCAACATTTACGATGCCTCTAATCTGACCGCCGCTGACCAGGGCTTTCAAGAGACATTTAGCCTTCCTACCTAGTAGAAATGAGCGCAATCTTACTGTGATTCAGATTATGCAGCTAAAGCGTAGTTATTCTCGCCGTTTAAAAGGTTGAAATAGTCTTTTACGTGTTTCAATTTCATTACACGACGTGCTTACCATCCAATAAATCTCGCTGTCAAAACCAGTCGACCCCAAAAATTCCTGCGAAAGCAGTCCCGATACTTCGGGATCATGATATATAAGATAATTTTCTTATTTATAGCGTTACCCTAAAGGGTCAGGCTTTCGCAACTCGCTTTTTTTTGATGAAAAATCAAAAAAAGAGCTCAAACAATTGCTCAATCCTTAACGCAGCTTGCAAAGTTACCAAATAATTCCGTTTAATCTAGTTGATATATTCAACTAATTGCAAAAAGTATTCCAAATAAAACTAGGAGCTAACAAAGTCAGTTTGTCAAAATTTCACTAATTTCAAAATAAAAATTATGATAAAAAAAGGAACAAATGTCACATGGAATTGGGGCAGTGGCACCGCAAAAGGCAAAGTCGTCGAAACATACACAGAAAAAACGACCAAAATCATTAAAGGCACAAAAGTCACGCGCAATGGCGAAAAAAGCGACAAAGTACTCTACATCAAACAAGAAGATGGCGACCACGTGCTCAAAAGTGAAAGTGAGGTCAGTAGAGTTGATTAATCATTTTAATTGAAGAATTTTTGCTTAAACTTCGAAATCGGCTTATTTTCGTGGAAAAGCTAATTTATTCTGTAGTGGTATCCGACAGTTATCGGGATCATTTTTGAGTTTCAAAAAAAGCTTGATAAGTACAATAACATAATCTCATAATAACTCAATTTCAAAATTAAATGAAATTCGCCCTTATCAAAGAACGCAAAACCCCACCTGACAGACGCGTCGTATTTTCCCCGGAAAAACTTTCAGAAGCAAAGTTGCAATTTCCACAGGCCGAATTTATAGTTGAATCAAGTGACATTCGCATTTTCACCGATTCTGATTACCGAAAGGCAGGATTTACGGTTACTGATGATGTATCTTCTGCCGATGTCATGATTGGGGTCAAGGAAGTGCCCGTCGATGCCCTCATTCCAGATAAAAAATACTTTTTCTTTTCTCATACCATCAAAAAACAACCTTATAATCGAAAGTTGTTGAAAGCAATTCTCGAAAAGAACATTGAACTGTACGACCATGAAACCATCGTGGATAAAAGTGGCGCACGGTTGATTGGTTTTGGTCGTTATGCTGGTTTGGTCGGCACCTATAATGGATTTCGGGCTTTGGGATTGAGAGATGGCTTGTATAAACTTCCAATGGTAGAAACTCTAAAAGATTTGGATGATGTCAAATCCAAATTAAATAAAATCAAACTTCCGAACATAAAAATCCTACTTTCCGGAACGGGTAAAGTAGCTTACGGCGCAAAAGAGATTCTAGACCATTTAAAAGTCAAGGAAGTCAGCGATGCGTTGTATTTAACATCAAAATTTACTGAACCAGTCTATTGTATGGTTGATGTCATGGAATATAGCAAACGAAAAGACGGTAAAGTAGGCGATAAGTACGAATTCTATAAAGACCCAACCGGATATGAAAGCAATTTTATGCCGTATGCCAAAGAAACAGATTTCTTCATTGCAGGACATTTTTATGGGAATAAAGCGCCTTATCTATTCTCACGCAAAGACGCGAAGTCTCCCAATTTTCATATAAATCTTGTTGCCGATATTTCTTGTGATGTTGATGGTCCTGTAGCTTCCACCTTGAGAGCATCAACCATTGCAGAGCCTTTTTATGGTTATGATGCAAAAACCGAAAAGGAAGTTGCTTTTGACGCTCAAGGCGCAATAACAGTTATGGCAGTCGATAATCTACCTTGTGAATTGCCAAAGGATGCCAGCGAAGGTTTTGGGGAAATGTTTTTGGAACAAGTACTACCGGCGTTTTTCAACAACGATAACCAGGGAATTCTAAAGCGTGCCAAAATCACTCAAAATCGAGAACTTACTGATCGATTTTCCTATTTGCAGGATTATGTGGATGCCATCGATTAATACCTCAAGTTGGTTTTTACATTAATGGTTGTACATTAAATATTTATTTGGGTTTTGTTAAAAATCTCAAGGGAATAAACTAATTTTAATACCTATAACCAATTAAAAATCAATATTATGAAATTTATGTATTGCGCACTGTGTCTTTCCTTATTGTTCATTGGATGTAAGGATGCGAACGACAACAAAACTATGAAGGAAGACGACTCAAAAATGTCAATGAACGACGTCTTCAAAAAAAATTCCGAAACAGTCATGGCCAATCTCAAGGGCTGGCAAAATGAAAATGTCGATTACTCAATGTATGCCAAGGATTTTGTCATGCTTGAAACCGTATTTGGTGTGGAGAAAGATTCCGTCAATTTAAACGAAATGATGGATTCTGATAAAATGATGTTGAAGAATTATGATTTTAAAATGGTGACCGATCCCGTTTTGTTGCCAGGTGTAAATTCAGACACCAAAAAAATGGATGGCTCCGTAAGGTACTATAGCGAGTGGGAAGTGACACGAGTTGCCACAGATTCTATGCCAGCAAAAACAGGTAATCTACAAGTGTACGAATCCTTTGACTTTGATGAAAACGGAAAAATAATGATGCAACAAATGTATGGTGACTTTACGGGTTTGATGATGTATCTGAATAGTAAGGACGACATGATGAAGAAAGATGATATGGAGATGAAGAAAAAATAGAATAAAAAATAAGTGATCAAAAAGCCTCTATATTTTTATAGAGGCTTTTTGATTGAAAAATCCCAACGATGAAATTTTAACGATTTACCCTTAAAATCCAATAAATAAAAACTATCAGAGCGATGTTACTATTTTTTTGGATTTTATCTATGGTAAACAAATTCTGTTACGAGTATAAAAAAACCGAACTAATTTTCAAATTTAGTTCGGTTTTTTGCTACTTATTTTTGTTTTGATCAAGGCTTCAAAGCACCAATCATCATATCCATTTCATCCACAAGTTTATCAACTGAACCATTATACCCAACAGCTTTGAATCTCATTTTACCATCAGGGCCGATGACGATTTTTGTTGGAATTCCTGTGACGCCATATTTATTGGCGATGTCGCTGTCATCGCTATCATAGACCACATGAAAATCATATTTATTTTTCTTGATGAAATCCACCACATTTTTTTCTCGGTCGTTACCGGTTTCAAAGGTGTCAACAAACAACAATTTTACATTATCGTTGTCTTTATACTTCGTAACAACCTTTTGCATTGCTGGAAAGGATGCTTTACAAGGTCCGCACCACGTGGCCCAAAAATCCAGGATGACGGTTTTGCCCTTTAAAGATTCCAAGGATACCATCTCGCCTTTTATATCTTTCAATGTGAACTTTGGCGCTTCTTCATCCAACATGGACTTTTTGATGTCGGCCATGGCATTTTGTTGAGCTTGGTCTTCCAGTGCTTTTAGTTTTCCGTCAAAATCCTTGCTATCTGGGTTCACTTTCAGATAGGCCGTTTTGTAGGCTTCTTTAATTTTGTCATTTCCGTGTCCGAGTCCAATGAACTCTTCGGCTTTTTTATTAACCATTTCGTATTGTTTGTCTGCCATCAAATATTCGATATATCTGGCATTGGCATCCGCATCCTCAGCTTTTGTATCGTGTGCTTTTTCCTGATATGCGATGGCTTCTTTAATTTTGCCTTGTTTGAACAAGATCAAAGCATAAGTATCGGCATACATGCTATAGGCAGAATTCAGACTTTTTTCATATTGTTTTTGACTGTAATAATCTGGTTTGTCTGTAGGGTTTTTTTGCATGGAACTGATCAAATCCAGCGATTTTTTGGACATCATTTCTGCTTGATCGAGATTTTTACCGACTTCTGCCATCTTCCAAGCGAGATTGTTCAGGCTGGAGGCTCTGGAGTTCTTATCCTCAACCATATTTGAATATTTGTCGAAATTGGCCATATCCTTTTTGTCATAATAAGCCATGGCTATATTGTTAGCCATATAGTTGCCCATATCGCCCAATTTTGGATTGTTTTCCGAAAAATTATTCAGGATTTGTGTTTTTTTATCTAAATCTGTTTCATTTTGAAAGGCATCGACCATCTCAAAATTGGCAGTTTTTCCTTTTGGAAATCGTTGAATTGCTACTGCTTTTACAGAATCATATTTAGATTGCTCTTTCGATATATTATACAATTCCATCATTGCCATATAATCCTTTTCCGACTTATCGGATTTTTTGGATAATTTGGCTAAATAATTGTCAATCTCTTTTTTGCCCTCTTCCTTATTCTGCTTGTATGAAGTTCTTAAATATCGGGTTTGCCAATCGCCTTGCAGTTCAGGATTTGCGGCGAGGTCAGATTTCATGGATTCCATGACCTCTTTGGCATCTGTCTTTATGCCGTAATCAGGTCCATAATTTTGTGCATAAGTTGCCATAGCCGAACTACTGCCAGCCAATTTTTTTCCATCGTCGTTGTACAGTGGAATTAAATAACCTTGCTTACTGTTATCATCATATTTGTCATCAGTTTTAAAAAGAAATGCCAATGCTACAGCGGAATCTGGAATCTTTATGGAACTCTTCTGTTCGCCTTCTTCCATTTTAAAATTAATATCCACGGGATAATTGTTGGTACCGACCATATAGGTATAAAAGGCATCAACCTCGTCCGGATTTTTATAAGCAATATCAATGGTTTCGCCAGGTTTTGGATGGTCTGTGGAAATCGTGAGTGCGCCAACGGTCATGGCTGTAGGTTTGTTCTTAAGTTCCTTTTCGTTTTTGCAACCAGCGAAAAGTACTGAAAGAAATAAAAAATAAATACCGAATTTTTTCATAATGAATAGTGTTTTTTAATTCTCTTTAAAGATAGTAAAATTCAAAATACAATCATCACTCTGATTCTTTTTCAAGTTTAAAAATACTCTTTGTTGTTCAAGGTGATTTATAATAAAAGTTTTGATCATTATATACACAACATTTCGGAGACGCGGTTCGAAAATCAAAATTGTGATAATGCCAATGGTCCGACCATGAGCATACGTGCCGTGATGAATGTTTTTATCCTATTGCGGAATTTGTTCCGTTGATGTAGTCGTTTGTCTGTGTGATTGTCAATGAAAAGATTCCTGATTGTTTTAAATCGCATCAACATGTTAAGTCGTCATAACATAAGATCTATTTAAATTTATCAGGTAATCATTTAATTATTTCTGTGAAAGGAGCAAAAATTCAATCATAATTAATAATTAAACTAATAATTACACTTCCATTCCTTCACAGAAGAAAGGGGGGAGGAATCTAGAGCTCCTTAATCTTAATATCTCTAAACCAAACGTCGTCGCCATGATCTTGCAAACCAATATAGCCTTCATTGGCAACGTCTGCCCAATTTTTATTTAGGGCAGGAAATTTACTTCCTGCCACCAATTCGTTCCATTCTGAAGTCCACAAATGATATTCTACAACATTGACTCCATTTTGTTTATGCACAACGGTGCCGTTATAAACTGTAATTTCCACTTTGTTCCATTCGCCAACCGGCTTTGCGTTTTGTGGTTTTGCAGGTATTAAATCATATAAAGATCCCGCTTGCCTGTTACCATCTTTTCCTAACTTGGCATCGGGATGTTTATCGTTATCCAAAACTTGCATCTCAGGTGCCGTTTTCCAAATATAATCCATGGTTTCCTGACCAA
>JBDSFP010000398.1:0-3705 GCA_039919415.1 Aquaticitalea sp.
GATAGTCATCAATTTTATTTGGATGGTGCTATGTGTTTATGCTTATTTTATGATTACGCCCACAGATTTTTATATTGCAGCCACCTTGGTAGGATTTGTGATGGGAGGGATCCAATCTTTAGCGCGCTCCACATATTCAAAATTTTTGCCGGAAAACACAAAGGATACGACCTCATTTTTTAGTTTTTATGACGTTGCCGAAAAGATTGGAATCGTCATCGGGATGGTCATTTTTGCAACCATCGATCAAATTACAGGAAGTATGCGCAATGCCATTTTGTTCTTGTTTATCTTCTTTTTAGTTGGGATTGTGTTATTGTTTAAGGTTCCAAGAGATCAAGTTTCAAGTCAGATTTAAAATTAGTTCCTTTCATTAAAAGGCTAATGATGAATCGATTTGCTGTATGCTTGACCATAATAATCATTTCTTTCCAAATCTTTTCCTGCGGAAACGAGCCTTATGATGGTCTTTTGAACAGTTCGGAATCGAATGGAAACACAGATCCCCGAAGATTTTAAAAATATGTTCAACGCTCAATTGGAAGGTCAGGTATTTGTGGTACAACATATTTACACGACCAAGAGCTTAGATGCCAATAATGCAAACTTTATGGCCATTACGGCATCCAAAACAGATTATCAGTCCATTATTATCTATCTTCCTTTTGACATTGTAATTGGAACCTATCTTTACTGTTCATCCAGTGTACTCACGATACCCAATTTGAATATTACTTATAGCAATCTCGAAGACGTTTTGGAAAGTGGGATCGGTAATGGGGAAATTACAATCACCGAACGCAACATTTTCACGCATCATATCAAAGGAACTTTTCAGTGTGTTGTCAATTCACAAAACGGTTCGATCCATCTCATTTCTTATGGAAGTTTTGATGTCGTATATCCTTAAATCAAGAAACTAAAGGCTTTACAAATATTTTCGTAAATCTGTTGATGCGTTGAGTTCATTTTTTTTCTTGACTGATACTCCCAGAACCAGCAACTTTAGAGTCTTCGATTTTGGGGTTTCCCTTGTATCGTATATCACCGGAACCAGCGACTTGGGCTTTCAAAGATTCGTAACAAACCACCTCTGCATCACCAGAACCAGCTACTGAAATTTCTGTTTTCATAGCTGGTAATTCAAAACCATGTAAATTTCCAGAACCAGATACATTCGCATTGAGGGAATGGGTTTTTCCTTTAAGTATTAAATCCCCAGAACCCGCGACACTCGCTTTTGTTGACGTGGCTTCGACGTTCAAAACCACATCACCCGATCCTGTAAGTGACACTTTCATGTTGTCTGTAATGATTTTGTCCTGATTCCATAAATCTCCAGAGCCTGATAATGAAACACTACTAATCTCCTTGAAAGGAATCGTTATCTTAATGGTCTTATCTTTACTGAATTGCAAATTGATTCTGTCTTCAGTTCTTACGATAAGATTTCCATCTTTCACTTCTGTAATGAGGTATTGCATTAAATTTTCTTCACCTTCTATTTTAATCGAACCTTCGATGCCTGCAACTAAAACGAAGTCGAATGAACCGGAACATTGCACACTATCATAATCTGATGTTGTTCTGGTGATGGAAGTCATGTTTCCATTTCCTTTTATTTTCTTTTGAGCTTGAATGGTAGTGGCAATAAAAACTATCGCAATAAATAGGATTGATTTTTTCATGTTATGATGATTTTTTGATTATTGTTTTTTAAATGTGATACTTCCGTAATCGGAGTTGATTTTTATGAGGTTTGAAGTTGAAGTATTTCCGTAATATCCAAGATAGTATTTATCAGACGATTCCACTTTTTTCTTGGTGAATTCAAATCCATCAGAATTTAATGATGCATATTCCAAAGACAAGTCGAATTTAAAATTGTAAGCTGAATCGTAACCAATCGTTATTCCTGTATAATTGGATTCGATGGAAACATTCCCAGCATTCGAGGTCATTTTACCAATTTTAATCGAACCGTAATCTGCCTTGATATCCACATTTTTATAAACATCGCCCAAAACCAGTGTGAGGTAATCACCATTGCCACTTAAATTGTTGAGATTTTCTGCTGTAAAAGAGCCATAATCACAACTGTAAGTCACGTCTTCAGCAATTTTTATGACGGACTTGGTGTAATCTGCATTGATATTCAACTGTTTAGCCTTCGCAACAGTATAATCGCTATAATCGGCATTGATTTTCGCACTTTTGATGTATTCAAAATAACTGTTGTTGGTATAATCAAAGGACAACGAATTATCGTCCGCCATCAATTCCTTGGTCGTAATC
Source organism: Aquaticitalea sp. (assembly GCA_039919415.1). Lineage (GTDB taxonomy): Bacteria > Bacteroidota > Bacteroidia > Flavobacteriales > Flavobacteriaceae > JBPOFM01. The sequence continues at coordinate 2,296 of JBDSFP010000398.1, forward strand.
TTTCCATAATCGCAGTTAATGGTGGCGCGGCCTTCCAATTTTTCAAGATTGATGTTTCCGTAATCATTGCTTAGATCTACATTATTGGTAATCGGCAATTTAATGACATAATTCACTTCCATGTTGACATTATTGTTGCTGCCCCAGTTCCACCAAGATCTGGATTTTTCATGGTCGAAAATAGTTTTGGCCATAACATAATCCGACGAATTGGTGAAATCCACAGAAATATTGTCCAGTTTCTTCTGTGCTTTTTCATCGTCATTGCTATTGGTCTTAATCGTTACTTCAATCAATATCTTATTGCCAGAATAGGTGTAAACATTGACATTTCCGTAGCTGTTGTCGACCTTTAAGGTGGCATTGCTATTGACGGTAAATTCTTTTTTGATGGTTTTTTCCCTGGTGTGAATGCCCTTCCAATTAGGATTGGTATGTCCCAAAACCAAGGTTGGAATCAGAAAAAGTGCAAAGATTGTTTTATTAAGTATTGATGATTTCATGATAGAAAATTTTTTATTGATCTCTCGCGAGAAACGGTTATCATTGTTTTTTAAAGTGTCGTTTGTTTTAAATGTTTAACATCGGCAATGCGATCCATCACGTTCTGAAGCACATCGATTCTGTTTTGAAAATTGCTGATCATGGCATAGATAACGCGTTTATCGTCGCCACTTTCAGTAAGGTCTTTTTTAAGGGATTCGTAATTGGTTTCCAAAAGTTGTAATTGTTTCATGGCATCCTCAATTAGGGCTTTTGTTTCCGGAGTCCGCTCTTTATTGAGTTTGTTCAGTTCATTTTCGATGGTGGATGTAAAGAAATCCTGGGTTTTTGACATTTCTGGTGAAACACTTGCCAAGCCTTTTATTTCTGGTTGATGGTTTAAAAGAGTCATCAAGCTAAAACACAATATTAAAGTTGCAGCGACAGCCATTAAAGGTTTCCAAAGTTTGAAAGTTTTGGATCTGGTTTTGAAAACTTTCGATTCCGACGAATTCAATTTGGATAGAAAGCGATTTTGGTGTCCAGTATTTGGCACTTCCACATCGAATCCATCCTTTAAATTCTCAAAAAGCTGGCTTAGAGTATCTTTTTTCATGTTGTTGGCTTTATCAACTTAATTCTATTATTTTTTCTAACTTCTAACTTCTAATTTTGTGCTCAAATTGTGCCTCAAACTATCTTTGGCCCGCGATATCATGGTTCTGCAATTGGCTTGGCTGATATTCATTATTTCACTGATTTCTTCATAATCATAACCTTCAATCAGATGCAAATTCAGGCTCACTTGGTAATTTTCCTTCAAGGTCTTCATAGTTGCAATGATTTGGGAAGCTTTTGTACTTAATAATTCATCCTCTTCAGAAATGCCCTGGTCGTCCTCAACTTTATACATCACATCGTCCAAGG
>JBDSFP010000416.1:0-7837 GCA_039919415.1 Aquaticitalea sp.
TCATGTCTTGCCGCAAAGGCTCCCACAGGCAAACCACCTCCAATGACTTTTCCAAAACACACAATATCCGCATTGACCTTATATAATTCTTGAGCGCCTCCTTTTGCTAATCGAAACCCTGTCATGACCTCATCAAAAATGAGCAAAATGCCATTGGCATCACAAAGTATTTTCAAGTATTTAAGAAAACCATCTTGTGGTGGTACACAGCCCATGTTACCAGCAACGGGTTCGATGATGATGCATGCGATTTCTCCTTTATTGGCTTCACTCAACTCCTTGACACTCTCAATATCATTGTATCGCGCCAACAAGGTATCTTTGGCAGTACCAACGGTAACTCCTGGACTATTGGGCGTTCCAAAGGTAATCGCGCCACTTCCTGCGGCAATCAAAAACGAGTCGCTATGCCCGTGATAACAACCTGAAAACTTGATGATTTTATCTTTTTTGGTAAAACCGCGTGCCAAGCGTACGGCACTCATACAGGCTTCTGTTCCAGAATTGACGAACCGAATTTTATCAATATTCGGAACCATTGATACTGCCAGTTCAGCAATTTTGGTTTCAATTTCTGTTGGCATTCCAAAGGAGGTGCCCAGTTTTGCTTTTTCAATGACTGCATTTACTACAGGTTCAAAAGCATGCCCCAAAATCATGGGTCCCCAAGAATTGATATAGTCGATAAACCGATTTCCATCTTCATCAAAAACATAAGCCCCGTTGGCTGATTTGGCAAAAATCGGTATCCCTCCAACTCCTTTAAAAGCTCTCACGGGTGAATTGACACCTCCAGGAATTACCTGTTCCGCCTGTTGGAATAAAGCACTACTGCGTTGATATACCATGTTCATCTGGATTTGATGATCAGAAGTTGACCTAACTTTAAATTATTGGTTCGCATGCCATTGAGGCGTTGCAACTCATCGATGCTGATGTTGTAGCGTTTGGACAACGAATACAAAGTATCGCCTTTCACGACTTCATGGGTTGTCACTTCCGAAACGGATTCAACAGGTTTTGTTCTCACCTTTCTCGGACTTCCAAGCACTTCTTCATCGTATTTTTGCAAATTGAAGCGTTCAATTAGTTCAATTAGTTTTTCGGGATATTTTCTGTCGGTTGCATAGCCAGCGGCTCGCAATTCCTTAGCCCAGCCTTCATAATCGTCGGCTTCGAATTTGAATAACTTGGCATAACGACTTCGTCCAGTCAAAAAAGTGGAATGATCTTCAAAGGATTCTTGGGCATGTTTGTATTTTCTGAAACATTCCTGTTTGGCATCGTCATCATGATAGATTTTCTCTCCAGTCCAATCGTGACATTTGATGCCAAAATGATTGTTTGCCTCCACCGCCAAACGCGCTTGTCCTGAAGAAGATTCCAAAATACCTTGTGCCAAGGTAATACTTGCTGGAATTTTATAACGGCGCATCTCCTCTTCGGCAATGGCATAATAATTCTCGATATATTCTTCGGTACTGGTGGCAAAGCTTTTGCGTTCTGTGGCACTCACGACGATTTCCGAAGGTGTTTCGGCTTCTGTTTTAGGCTCTTCCGTTTTAGTTTTGACCACCACGCGTTCCGTTCTATGGTGCGCATTTCGTTTCTTGGTTACTATTTTTTTCTTCGAGGCACAACCGACCATCATCAAACCAAGAATTAATATTATTAGAATTCGTTTCATGTGCATTTCAAACGATTAAGGGTAAATTTTTTTGTTTCAAAACCAAATTCATTCCTTCAATTCCCTGTAAACCTCCGGTGTGAATGGCCAAGATTTTTGAACCTTTGGGAAAATATCCTTTCTGCATCAAATCAAAAATCCCGTACATTAATTTCCCAGTATAAATCGGGTCCAAAGGAATATGGTATTTAGCTTTAAACTCATTTATAAAACTAATTAGTTCGAGATTTATTTTGGCATATCCTCCAAAATGATAATCCGTCATAAGTGCCCAGTTATTTTTCGTGGCAAATTTAGCGATTTCTTCTCTCAAAAAATTACCTTTTAGTGCAGGAAATCCAATAATTTTTTGATTCGGTTGGCTACTGTTGATTATTCCAGAAATAGTGCCTCCAGTACCTATGGAACAACATATATAGTCAAAATCCGAATCTGCTTCGGTGAGGATTTCTTCACAACCTTTAATTGCCAATTCATTGGTACCACCTTCTGGCAGGAGATAAAAATCGCCAAATTCTTCCTTTAACTCCGAGAGAAAGGGAATCGAAGATTTTTCTCGATACTTTTCCCTCTCGACAAACTTAAAAACCATGCCACAATCTTGTGCATATCTGAGCGTTGGATTGCTGTCAATTTTATCTAAAACTTCTTCGCCCCTGATAATTCCAATGGTTGAAAATCCGAATTCCTTTCCAGCTCCTGCAACGGCTGCAATATGGTTGGAATATGCACCTCCAAAAGTCAGTAAGCTTTTTTTATTCTGACGTTTGGCTTCAAAAAGGTTATACTTTAATTTGCGGAATTTATTTCCTGATATGGTTGGATGAATGAGGTGGTCTGGTTTTATGAATATCCCATTATCAAGCTTCAGATTCTTTTTGTCAATAACTTCAATCATTTGAACAACTATTGGTTAACCGCTAATTACCATTTCCAAAATTAGAGATATTTTAAAAAATGCCAAAAAGGCCTTGATTTTATGTAGACAAGGTCTTTTTCATTTGAATAAGCCTCTTGTTCAAACGATATATTCCGATAGGCCATATGCCAATTTCTGCATTTCATATATCGTATTAAAAACTCTACGCCGTACCACACAAAAAACGGAAGCACGAGCATCTCCAATTGCTGTCTCAGATGAATACGCTCATGGTTCAAAAAGACAGCATTTTTCTTCAAATCCGTATGTTTTAAAAATACAAATGGAAATAATGTTATTCCCGTATATCCTTTGGGAACGATAAATTTAGAGACCAAAATCATAGCTTATTGCCTTCAAAAATCTGTCCAATTTACATTATCTTTGTTATATATGAAGAAAATTGTCCCACTTGAAGCAGGCGATTATTATTTGACTCCAGAAGGCTATCGCTGTTTTACCGAACAATATCTCCTAAAACGTGGGTATTGTTGTGAAAGTGGCTGCAGACATTGTCCTTATGGCTTCAATCCTTCGATCCTACTCAGAACAGGGGAAAATTTATTAAAAAAAAAAGTAATGCAGACTACCACCCTTTCATTTAAAGAACAAGTTTCAGAAGGAATTCCAAATAGTTTACCAGAAGCGAAAACATACGATTCTTCAATAAATCATGCTCCCAAACGTAAAGACATCCTGAATGTTGAAGAAAAAAAACTGGCACTTCGCAATGGCTTGAGATATTTTGAAGCAAAACATCATGCGGAACTATTGCCCGAGTTCAAACACGAACTGGAAACTTACGGCAGAATCTACATGTACCGCTTCCGTCCAGATTACAAAATGTTTGCTAGACCCATTGATGATTATCCCGCAAAGTCAAAACAAGCGGCAGCCATTATGCTCATGATACAGAACAATTTGGATCTTATTGTAGCACAACATCCGCACGAATTGATTACCTATGGAGGCAACGGCGCGGTCTTTTCCAATTGGGCACAATATCGTCTGACCATGAAATATTTGTCCGAAATGACTGAAGAACAAACCTTGACAATGTATTCCGGTCATCCCATGGGATTATTTCCTTCACATAAGGAAGCACCACGAGTGGTCGTGACAAATGGAATGATGATTCCCAATTATTCCAAACCTGACGATTGGGAAAAATTCAATTCACTTGGCGTCACCCAATATGGACAGATGACAGCAGGGAGTTATATGTATATTGGACCGCAAGGTATTGTTCACGGAACCACAATAACTGTGTTGAATGCTTTTAGAAAAATAAAGAAAGATCCCAAAGGGAATTTGTTTGTCACTTCAGGATTGGGAGGAATGAGTGGTGCACAACCTAAGGCGGGAACGATTGCTGGTTGCATTACAGTCTGTGCCGAAGTGAATCCTAAAATCACACAAGTACGTTTAGACCAAGGTTGGATTGACGAAAAGTTTACAGATTTAGATAAATTGGTTTCCAGAGTGAAATTAGCCAAAGCTGAAAAAGAAACTGTTTCTATTGCTTATTTGGGAAATGTAGTTGACGTTTGGGAAACCTTCGATAAAGAAAACATCCATATCGATTTGGGGAGTGATCAAACGTCGCTCCACAATCCATGGGCCGGCGGCTATTATCCAGTTGGAATATCTTTTGAAGATGCCAATCAAATGATGGCGAACGATCCCAAATTATTTAAAGAAAAAGTGCAGGCAAGCTTACGTCGTCAAGTGACTGCGATCAACCAACATACCGCAAAAGACACCTATTTTTTTGATTATGGGAATGCCTTTCTTTTGGAAGCTTCGCGCGCAGGTGCTGATGTCATGGCTGAAAATCCGACATTGGGACGTGAGTTTAAATATGCCAGCTACGTGCAAGACATTATGGGTCCGATGTGTTTTGACTATGGATTTGGGCCCTTCCGTTGGGTATGCACTTCTGGAAAGCCTGAGGACTTGGCAAAGACGGATAAAATCGCATCTAAAGTTCTGGAAGACCTCAAAAATCAAGCACCAAAAGAAATCCAGCAGCAAATGGCTGACAATATCCAATGGATCAAAGGTGCTCAAGAAAATAATCTAGTGGTGGGCTCACAAGCAAGAATATTGTATGCTGATGCTGAAGGTCGAATGCAAATAGCAAAGGCCTTTAATGATGCCATCAGCAATAAAGAAATCGGCTTAGTCGTTTTAGGAAGGGACCACCATGACGTCTCGGGAACGGATTCTCCTTATCGGGAAACCAGTAACATTTACGACGGCTCACGTTTTACGGCGGACATGGCCATTCAAAATGTGATTGGCGATAGCTTCAGAGGTGCGACTTGGGTGAGCATTCATAATGGTGGTGGTGTTGGCTGGGGGGAAGTTATAAATGGTGGATTTGGTATGGTTCTTGATGGTAGTAAAGACGCTGAAAGACGCTTAAAATCAATGCTTTTTTGGGATGTCAACAATGGGATTTCCCGTCGTAGTTGGGCCAGAAATGAAGGGGCAGTTTTCGCTATTAAGCGTGCGATGGCGCAAGAACCAAATCTAGATGTAACACTTCCAAACACGGTTAATGAAAATTTATTTAACTCGTTATAACAAAAAAAATAAGCAAAATGAAAAGAAGAATTTTAACAATGGTACCAGCAGTACTGCTTCTAATGGCAGTCGCTTCCTGTAGCTCCGTAAGAGTTGCATCCGATTATGATAAAAACGCAAATTTCGATCAATACAAGACCTTTGCATTTTATAAAACAGGGATTGACAAAGCCGAAATCAGCGATTTGGATAAACGTCGTATCCTTCGTGCAATCGAAACTGAATTGATGGCCAAAGGATTTACCAAATCAGAAAATCCTGATATGTTGGTAAGCATTTTTACCAAAGCACGCGAACAGGTCAATGTTTATAACAATGGATTTGGACCTTACGGCTATGGTTGGGGTTGGAGCCCATTTTATTGGAATAATTACAACACGTCCGTTTCCACTTCTACAGAAGGTACTTTATATATTGACCTGATTGATGCCAACAAAAAAGAATTGGTTTGGCAAGGAATGGGTTTAGGCTATTTGACCCAAAGAATGGAAAAAAAGGATGAGCGAATTCAAGAATTCGTCTCCAAAATAATGGAGAAATATCCTCCGGGAATGGAGAAATAATATGTAAAAAAAAGAGGCTTCCATAATTTAGCCTCTTTTTTTTGTTCTCTCGTTTCATTCATAATAAAGAAATCGATTTTGAATCCCTTGAATCATACTGATCCATAATTTGTGCAATTCCATTCTCTCTTTCGATTCAACAATTGAGCATAGCATTCTTTTGTTTAGGATAATTATTATTAAAACCATCAATATTAAAATTCCAACTTATAAATTATAAAATCCAAATTCCAAATATAGGAGGCGGTAATCAAATGATGGGATGGAAATTCTATTAAAACAAAAAGAATCCTAAATTTTGGACCCTTTTTGTTTTAATTTATGTTTTTTCCACTAATAGAATTTCGATCTATGGTCCTCCACATCAGCAGCTTCTTTTAAGGCATCATATACTTTAGTTTGGGCCGCACTGACCCGCGCGGTTGTCAATCGATTGGCAATGGCTTGATAGTTATCCAATTTTAGTGCTTCTGTTTTGTTGGTCAAAGATACCATATAAACACCATTGTTACCATCAATCAAACCAGTTGATTCTCCTGCTTTCAATCCAAAAGCAGCTCCTACCACTTTAGGCTCTAAACCAGCACCTGCGAGTGTTGGGTTTTTCATATTGACCGCAGAAGCTGTCATTACAGAAACATTTTGGTTTTTGGCAATCTCTTCCACTGTTTTAGCTTTTATTTTCTCACGAATCATTTTTGCCTTTTTCTCTTTTCTGATGTCAGGAATCACAGTAGATGAAGCTGCTTCAACACTCATTAAACCTTTTTTGTTAATGGCGGACACTTGCGCAACTACATATCCTCCACTTGGAATAGAGAAACGTTTTGTATCGCCAACATTGGTATCTTCTTCAAAAGCCCAACGCACAATGGAACGCTGACTTCCAAGTCCTGGAATGTTTTCATCCAATTCCTTGATATTGTTTACCGGTTTTACTTCTAAATTTTTCTCTTTGGCGACGGCCTGAAAATCCTTGTCCTGAATGGCTATCTCAAAATTGGATACTGCATTGAAGGACGCATCGATGGTCTTTTCGGAGGGTTCAATTTTTTGAGCCAAAGTCGCTATTTTTATAAGTTTGCTTTCTCCTTTTTGTCCTAAAATTTCGATAACATGAAATCCAAAATCGGATTTCACTACTCCTAAATCACCAGTTTTATTTTCAAAGGTATAATCCCGGAATTCTGGTACCATGGCATTATATGTGTACCAATCCAAAACACCTTCTTTTTCATTGCTCGTTTTGTCAATAGAGAAAGGCAATAAACTCACGAATTTCTTACGATCTGCTTTTATCACCTTCAATAAACTATCTGCAGTGCTTTTTGCCTGAGCTTCCGTTTGCTTGGTATCTTCAGTGGCAGAACGCGAACCAATAAAAGGAATCAAGATATGACGCGCCTTTACTGAATCTGGCAAGTTTTTTTCAGCAATCAATTTCGTGATTTCATACATGCCATTATCCTTATACGGCCCATAGAATTGACCAACGCTCAACTTGGAAATGCTATCTTGGACTTCTGCAGGCAATGATTCTTTTTTAACAAAGGCATCGTTGTATTTGATATCAGAATAGGTGTTGACAAATGTTTCAACATTATTTGTGGTTTTGAAACCAATAATGGTATCATTTAATTTAGACACGTCGTTGTATTCCACTTTGTTATCCATCAAGCCTCCAACGTTAGTCTTAACTTCATCCTCATCTCCTGTTGAAGCAACTTCCTTAAATTCCACAAAATTGATGTCCCGTGAAGCTTCCACTTCGAACTTATTTTTGTTTTTTTCAATATAACTTGATATTTCAGATTTTGACACATTTACTAGGCTATCGGAAATACTTGTGTAAGGTACATTGACGTATTTTAAATCCACTGTTTCATTTTCCGATTTGTATTCCACTTCTGCTTCTCCTAACGTGCTCGCAATACCAGCCTTGATCATATTGAAATAGATATTTTGCTGACCACTGATGGCGATTGATTTTTCACTATCAATCCATTCGTTATAGTTGATCATGGAGTTTCCGATGGGTGCTCTATTCGGATTGATGGCTTTTAAATTGGCGATAAACTC
>JBDSFP010000059.1:0-5142 GCA_039919415.1 Aquaticitalea sp.
CGCCACGGAACTCGCCAATCAATTCGCCGCGTTCATCGACATTCAAGCGTTGAACCGTGTCATCAAACCATATTTTTCTTGGTTTTAGTGTGGAAATGCCGTGTTCTTTCAATTCTATTTTCTTGACGGCATATTTTGTGACCTGGTTGCCTTTGGTGTTCCGCCCTTTGATAATGATTTCGGAAAAGTCCAGATCCCATTTCAACTTTTTGATGCTTCCCACATGCCGCAGGAAAATCGTAACCACTTCCGCTTCCCCATTTGGATTGGCGGAAAAATATAATACGTTGGAGCCTTTGGTTCCATTGGTCATGTCGTATTCTTTTTCCCTTGTAGTGCCTGTGACAGCATAGCGTTTTACATATGACGCACCTTTAGTACCATCGCGATAAATCATGTTGTAGATGGTACGTTTGTCCTTCTTCTTGAACACTGCAACGTGAATGATGCCTTTGCCGATGAAGGTTTTGTCATTGGCTTTGGTGATCATCATTTTTCCCTCGCTCGTAAAGGCAATGATATCGTCAATATCGCTGCAATCGCAAACATATTCATCTTTTTTCAAACTCGTTCCTATAAAACCTTCTTCCCGGTTCACGTAGAGTTTGGTATTTCGTATGACGACTTTGGTGGCATCTACATCGTCGAACATGCGCAATTCCGTCAAACGTTCCCGGCCTTTGCCATAATCATTTTTGAGACGTGTAAAGAATGCAATCGCATAATCGGTGAGATGTCCCAAATCATATTTGACCTGGGCAATCTGTTCTTCCAAAGCATCAATCTTTTGTTGGGCTTTGTCAATGTCGAACTTGGAAATCCGCTTGATCCGTATTTCAGTCAGACGCTCAATATCTTCCGTGGTAATGGCTCTTTTTAAATGCGAAATGTGTGGTTTCAGACCTTTGTCAATGGCAGAAATGACGCCTTCCCAAGTTTCTTCTTCCTCGATATCTCGATAGATTCTATTCTCGATAAAAATGCGTTCCAAGGAGGCGAAATGCCACTGCTCTTCAAATTCGTCGAGCTTGAGTTCAAGATTCGCTTTTAACAATTCCACCGTATGTTCTGTGGAGCGTTGCAACATTTCAGTCACTCCAACGAACAATGGTTTGTTGTCTTCAATGACACATCCCAAGGGCGAAATGGAGTTCTCACAGCTCGTAAAAGCGTACAAAGCATCAATCGTTTTATCAGGCGAAATGCCTGATGGCAAGTGTACGAGGATTTCCACTTTGGCAGCCGTGTTATCCTCTATCTTCCTGATCTTGATTTTCCCTTTGTCGTTGGCTTTAAGGATAGAATCTATTAGGGAAGAAGTTGTGGTACCATAAGGAATTTCGATAATGGCCAAGGTGGATTTGTCAAGCTGTGATATTTTGGCACGTAAACGTACTTTTCCGCCTCTCAAACCGTCTTTGTAATCACTGCAATCGGCGATTCCGGCGGTAGGAAAGTCGGGAAAAATAGTAAATTTCTTTCCCTTTAAATGTTTTATTGATGCATCTATGAGTTCGATGAAATTATGCGGGAGTATTTTGGTAGATAGTCCTACAGCAATTCCTTCGCCACCTTGTGCCAACAACAAAGGAAACATTACAGGAAGATTGACGGGTTCTCTACGACGTCCATCATACGAAGATTGCCATTCTGTAATTTTTGGATTGAAAACCACGTCGCCCGCAAACTTTGACAGACGCGCTTCGATATAACGCGGTGCTGCGGCACTGTCGCCCGTCAGGATATTTCCCCAATTACCCTGCGTGTCAATCAACAAATCCTTTTGACCGAGCTGCACCATGGCATCTCCAATGCTCGCATCGCCATGCGGATGGTATTGCATCGTGTGCCCTACGATGTTTGCCACTTTATTATAGCGTCCATCATCCAAATCCTTCATGGACTGCATGATGCGACGTTGTACAGGCTTAAAACCGTCTTCGATGGCTGGCACTGCACGCTCTAAAATAACATACGAAGCATAATCCAAAAACCAATCCTCAAACATGCCCGAAATTCTGGTGATAGTTTCGTTGCTTGACGGTTCTTGTGGAGGTTGGTTCTCGTTATGTAATTCTTCGTTATCCACGTCTGTTATAATTTATTGGCATTGGCTTTGATGATCTTGCTCAAGGATTGTCGAATGTATCTGCATTTCTTGTGGGTCATCAAAGTAACGTTGAAAGTTTCTTTCTTTTTGAATCCTTCTCTATTTTTAATATAAAGATCCAAGGTTTTATATAAAATATAATCGTTGAATTTAAAGGCTGATAAGCGGTGTTTGTCAAATTCCACTTTGTGTTCGCGATAATTGATGTATTCTGTCAACAATAACCCTCTGTTGACGATGACGACTTTGACGCCATCGCTGTCATATTCAAAATATCTTGAGATGCGGTACACTATAAAGAAAAGTGCGGCAAAGACAAAAACAATCAAAACAAAGGTCAGGAATGGATTTGGGGTCAAATGTTTGAATGCCTGAAACAAGGTGGCAGCCATTATGGCCATGACAATCAACACAAAATATACAGAAACAATGATGTTTTTTACTCTGGAATTATTCGTTCTCATGGACTTCCTCTACGATATCTAATTCGACTTTTAGGTTATTGATAATGAACTCCTGACGGTCTGGCGTGTTTTTTCCCATGTAAAACTCCAAGAGCTTTTCAATGGACATATCCTTATCCAACATAACAGGATCTAAACGTATATTGTCGCCTATAAAATTAACGAATTCGTCAGGAGATATTTCTCCCAGACCTTTAAAACGGGTTATTTCCGGTTTTGGTTTTAACTTTTCAATAGCATCGCGCCGTTCCTGTTCGGAATAACAATAGATAGTTTCCTTTTTGTTTCGAACTCTAAATAAAGGGGTTTGTAGAATATACAAATGCCCTTCCTTTATCAGCTCTGGGAAAAACTGAAGGAAGAAAGTAATCAGCAATAAACGGATATGCATACCATCGACGTCCGCATCTGTGGCAATGACGATGTTGTTGTAACGCAAATCCTCAATGGTTTCCTCGATGTTCAAAGCTGCCTGTAAGAGATTGAATTCCTCATTCTCATACACAATTTTTTTGCTCATGCCGTAGGAGTTCAAAGGCTTTCCCCGAAGGCTGAAAACTGCTTGGGTATTAACATCGCGCGACTTGGTGATACTTCCTGAAGCTGAATCGCCCTCGGTGATGAACAAGGTGGACTCCAGATTGCGCCCGTTTTTTGTATCGCCAAAATGCACACGGCAATCGCGTAACTTTTTATTGTGAAGACTTGCTTTTTTTGCACGGTCTTTTGCCAATTTTCGAATGCCTGACAATTCCTTTCGCTCGTGCTCGGCCTGCATGATCTTGCGCTGAATACGATCGGCGGTTTCTGGATTCTTATGTAAATAATTGTCGAGGTGCGTTTTAAGGAAATCGTTAATGTAAGTACGGACGGTTGGCAACTTTCCACCCATATCTGTCGAACCTAACTTTGTTTTGGTCTGACTTTCAAAAATCGGTTCCATGACTTTTATCGACACTGCGGAAACAATGGACTTACGTATGTCGGCTGCCTCGTAATTCTTTCCGTAGTACTCACGAATGGTTTTCACAAGTGCTTCGCGGAAGGCCAACAAATGTGTGCCGCCTTGCGTGGTGTTCTGCCCGTTGACAAAGGAATGGTATTCCTCGCTATATTGTGTTTTGCTATGCGTGATCGCGACCTCAATATCATCGCCCAAAAGGTGGATGATGGGATATGCCATATCTGCTTCGGTAATGTTTTCCTGTAATAAATCCTTGAGACCATTCTCGCTGAAAAATTTTTCCCCATTGAACATAATGGTAAGGCCGGTATTGAGATACACGTAAATTTTGAGCATGCGTTCTACATATTCATTACGGTATTTGTAGTTTTTAAAGATCACTTCATCCGGAACGAAAGATACCTTTGTGCCTTTGCGGCGTGTGGTATCATCCAACAGTTCCTGATCGATTAAATTTCCCTGCGAGAATTCAGCCGAAGCGGACTTCCCATCCCGATTACTTTCTACACGAAAATAATGGGAGAGTGCATTGACTGCTTTGGTACCAACACCATTCAAACCTACAGATTTTTTGAAGGCTTTGGAATCATATTTCCCACCTGTGTTCATCTTGGAGACAACATCGACGACTTTTCCAAGTGGAATGCCACGCCCGAAATCTCGCACGATAACCTTATTGCCCTGTATGGAGACTTCGATGGATTTACCTGCTCCCATAACGTACTCGTCTATAGAGTTGTCGAGAACTTCCTTGAGCAAAATGTAGATTCCATCGTCGGCACTTGATCCATCGCCGAGTTTGCCGATGTACATACCGGGACGCATACGGATGTGCTCTTTCCAATCGAGCGAGCGTATATTATCTTCGGTATAGTCGGTTTCTTGAGACATGAACGGGTCCTGATTATTGACAGGACGCTAATATAACATTATCGCATAAGACATAAAACCGATGTATGTGAAAGTAATTAACAATTGGATGTTGATTGTGGCGAGCTTGAAGCTAGAAGCATGGAGCTCGAAGTCGGGTTATCGCAATTATTCTCCCTTGCTTTTAAATGTAAAATACAAAATCGGTAGAATGATGACGACTGCGGCGATGATGAGTGAAGTGACGAGAACGACTTTGAAGACGTAAAATAATACGACGAAGAATACGACTGCGATAACGATGCCTATAATGATGCCTTTCATGATGGTTTATGGTGTTTTAATTGTTTTTTTAAAGGTAGGAAATAATTTTTTGTTTTGTTTGATACAAATTCACGAATTTTTGTCGTGTTCCAGTTTTTTTTGGATGGTTTTGATCCAATGGCCTTTTATTATATGGAATTTGTTAGGCTTGAAATGAATGGGTTGTTTTTGTTATATATTCTAGAGGATTGTACTAGTTTTTATTGGGAGTTTGAGCGTTTTTTTGGAATGGGTTTTCGAGGAATGTTTGTGGGTCTTCAAACTTTGTGGATGTGTCTTCAGACCTAGTGGATGTTTCATTACACATTTAGGCTATTCTATTCAGCATTGTTCTTGCGCAATCAAAGTTTGGGTATGGGCTTTTATACAATGAAGCTGGTTTTTAAGTTTGGGTGTGGACCATCAAACAT
>JBDSFP010000459.1:0-2833 GCA_039919415.1 Aquaticitalea sp.
ACCAGATTCCATTCCAAATCCTTTTTCACGTTCAAACTTAAATTGGAATGCTGACGATAATTTTCTAGGTTTTGTTGGCGACTCTAAAGATTATAAATTGCCCATACATGTATATGATTTTATAAAAGAAACTTGGTTCACAATACCAATGAGTTCTGAAGGACCAAATCAAGTCTATGGGTTAGGTACTTTTTCTTTTAATACAGATAGCACGCTTTATTACTTTCCTAGTGTAATTCAAAAAGTTTTTAAGGCAAATTTTCAAGGTAAGGTTTTAGATGCTGGTGAGTTTTCAATTAAGTACGGTCATGGAATAAACAATACTGTATTTAATCCGAAAATCATGCGAGATAATAATAAAATTGGATTTTTAAGCATGCAATACTTAGATATGGATGTGATTAAAAATTACGAACTCGCTAAATTGTTTACGATTTATGATTTCAAAACAAAAGAATCTAATCATATTATTAATTTTCCTGATGAATTTTTAGGAAGAGTTTGGTCAATGAATGATCAAAGCATGACTTCATTATTTAAAAATAATAAAATAATTATCAATTTTTCCAAGTCACATTTTTTATATGAATATAATACATCTGGAGATTTAGTAAGAAAAATTAATGTGAAAGTGAAAGGAGTTGGAGATGCAAAACCTCTTGAAAATGGAAGTGCTGGAGCAATAAATGATATGTTAAAAACTTATGGGACAGGCAAGTATTCTTCTCTTATATACGATAAATGGAGGAAGGTTTTTTATAGAATTGGCAAATATTATGACATTAATAATTTTGCCCCTAAGAGCATTAAGGAGCTTAATTCCATGCGACACAAACAAGTTTATGTCATTGTAGTATTGAACGAAAGTTTAGAGGTAATAGGTACAGATTACTTTAAACAGTCAGAAGTAAACATTGATGATGGCTCCTATTTTGTAAGAAAAGATGGGTTGTATTTACATTTGAGTAATTTTGATGATGAAAATATGATTTCATATGTTAGAATTGATTTAAAAAAATAGTTGTCAAAGATTTTTTGATGGATTTTCATTATTAAAAAAGTAATTTACCTCAACTAAAACATAATTTTTTCAAAAGCCCTTACTGTATAATTGCTTAATCGTTTTAACTTATATTCCATTTTGCAGTTATGATTATACTTAAAAATCATATTCTGGTGAAAATTAAACTACTTCATAAACCACTCAATATTCTCTTTTAAGAATTTATTATCCAAGTTAATAGTAAAAATCACACCTTCTTAGAAGGTGGCTTTGGTTAGCCCCCATAGGGGGCGACTAAGGTAGCTGTCAAAAATCAAATTTCTGCTGGTTGTCCTCTACCCGTTTCTCTTCTTTCTCTTGGTACTTGACATATTTTTTTATCATATCCTCATCCAATCCAACCGTACTCACAAAATAACCGCGTGCCCAAAAATGGTTGCCCCAATAAGGCTTCTTTTTTAGCATGGGATAGCTCTTGAACATTTTTATCGCAATCTTACCTTTTAATGTACCCATCAATTTTGAAATAGAAATCTTTGGAGGAACTGAAACCAACAAATGAATATGGTCGTCTTGGACGTTAAGTTCCTGTACCTCGCAACTCTTCCACTCACAAAGCATTCTTATGTCATTCTCAACCAAATCCTTTATTTCTCCCTTTAAAATGCGAAGCCGGTATTTTGGAACCCAAACAATATGGTATTCACATTTGTAAACAACGTGACTAAGTTTCTTATATTTACCCATTGTGCAAATATAAGGCACAGCCATCAGAACATTACCACCTGCAAAGCAGGTGGATTTTTAAGGTAAATTAAATTATTATCTTGGAAATAATTTGAAAACCAAGTATCTTAACACATGAAGCCAATTGTTTTAACTTTAATTATGATCATACTTTCTTCTTGTAATAATTCAAAAGGAGGTTCTTTGGATGCTGATGTATTACATAATGAAAATATAGTTTCTGAAGGTATTGCTGTTATTGTACAAAAAACTAATTCTACAAAGTTTCAAAAACAAATCATTTCCAATGGTATTATAGAGGCTGCCCAAAAAAGGTGAGCTGCATTTTAAAAAAGAATGAGCATCTTACTAAATTAAATGCAAAAAGTAAGCATAATGCTTACTTTAAGTAAGCATTTTTCTTCGTTTATTTAAATTATGGTATTTAACTTTGTTTAATATTAACAATTAAATCATATATTATGAAAAAACGAATTTTAGGAATTGTATTAGCGGCAATTTTTTTATTTGCCGGCGGCATAACTTCACATGTTGAAACTGCCGAGGCAGATTGTGGTTATCAGCAAGGGCAATGGGATCATATGGTAATTGGTGGAAATAGGGTGCCAGTAATGATATGTCCAAGTGCAGGTGGTTCTATTTGCTATATTCCGTGTCCTCCGGATAAATAATAATTTTAAAATTAAATATCATGAAAAAAATAAAAACTATTTTAAGTATTTTTCTCTTAACTGCTATTTTTGCTTTCTCATTAAATACTGATTTTCAAAAAGCTGATGCTCAAGAGGCATGTATAGTATCGGCTCACACTCAATGGGTTTTTCCTATTGGGCCTGTTACATTTTGCGATGGTTCTGGACCAAGATACTGTATTGTCCAGTGTCCACCAGATAAATGAAGGATGAGAAGATAAAGACAAATTCCAAATGTTAACAAAAATTAAACAACCAATCAAAAAGTCATTGGTTGTTTAATTTTATACAAATTCCATGAAAGATAAATATTTTATTATTATTATTATAATTATAGGGTTTATTACATCTTGCAAAGAAGTTAATACGAACAAGAGTAAAACTTCAAATA
>JBDSFP010000021.1:0-5932 GCA_039919415.1 Aquaticitalea sp.
GTGGTATGGCCGTATTGAAGGAGTATCAGAAGCATGGTTTTGGGGATGCAATTTTAAACTACGGAGAACAACTTTTGAAACAAGAAAACACAGAACTAATATGGTTCAATGCCAGAACGATTGCTACCGGATTTTATCAAAAGAACGACTATAAAATAATCGGTGAACCCTTTGAAATAATTGGTGTTGGAACACATTATATAATGTATAAAAGATTATGAACCGAAATCAATTCATCAAACTTTCCACGATTACTGGCATTGGCATGGCTTCAATTCCTTTTTGGGCATTCAAAAAAAAAGAACGCGGACTTTCTTATGACGAATTGATTGGCAAAGGAAATCCTGAATTATTTGGTAATGGATTCAAATTGCGAGAGGAAGCCCATGATGCATTCTTATTATTGAAAAAAGAAGCAGAAAAAAGTGGAATATCTATAAACATCGTGTCAAGTTATAGAAGTTTCAGTCATCAAAACACTATTTGGGAACGGAAATACAAAAGCTACACCTCACAAGGTTTATCCGCAGTAGAAATAATTCAAAAAATCATCGAATATTCCACCATTCCCGGGACTTCGCGACATCATTGGGGAACCGATATGGACATTGTGGATGCGAATGCGAAACAACCATCCAATCTATTAAATCCAGAAAATTTTGAACCGAATGCCAGTTTTGGAAAACTGAAACAATGGATGGATGCCAATTCAAAAAACTATGGATTTTATCTGGTTTATACCGACGAAACCAACAGAAAAGGTTTCAAATATGAGCCTTGGCATTATAGTTACAGACCTTTATCCTGCAAGTATCTTTCGGAATACAGACTATTGAATCTTGGTGAAATTCTTCAAACGGAACGACTCATGGGAAGCGATCATTTTTCTGAAACATTCGTTCATACCTATTTCAATGAAAATATTCTGGACATCAATCCAGAACTTTTATGAATTTTCAAAATAGATATATCCCAAAATTGAAAATAAAAAAGCGTCTTAATTTTGTTTAAGACGCTTTTCCAGACTATTTCAAATTCTCCGAAAATTCCAATTAGGACTGCAAGCCTTCCAAATACTCCAAAGATTCTTTTGCATTGGACAGTTGTGCATACTTAATGGCTTTGAAACCAGCGTCGGATTTTACTTTTAAGTCCGCTCCTTTTGCAACCAAAAGTTTTAAGATTTCGGTTTTGTTGAATTTTGCGGCGTACATCGCTGGCGTCATCCCGTTGGATTTTTGATTTACATCGGTTCCTAATTCAATAAGTTTCTTTACGGTTTCTATGTCGCCTTTTGCAATGGACATACAAAATGGATTGACCCCCAGAGCTGGTTTTACAAGTTCCAAAAGATTGGAATTTTCAACTGTTGTTGAAGCGTTTAAGGTTGTGATTGCAAACCCTAAAGCAAGTGCGGTAATAATGATTGTTCGTTTCATGATTGATGAATTTTGATTAATTGATTATTTTTTGATTGTATTTAAAAGACGACATCAAATTAAAACTGTTACACCTAAAATGAAAACTAACATTTATTTAACAGATATTACACATGACATCGCATTAAAATTCATTGGAATTTCATCTCAAAAAAAGGATTTCCTAACTGTTAATTAAAACCTATTACCTTTCGGGTTTTTGTGATAGAACCTTTATCTTTGAAATACGAACAATTCACTTATGAACAAAAAAGTCATCCTTATGATCCTTGATGGTTGGGGCTTGTCGCCAGACCCAAAAGTTTCTGCCATTGATAATGCCTATACGCCATTTATAGATTCTCTGTACAATAATTTTCCACATGCCACTTTACGAACCGACGGTTTGAATGTTGGTCTGCCAGAAGGTCAAATGGGCAATAGTGAAGTTGGTCATATGAATCTTGGTGCGGGGCGTATCGTCTATCAGGATTTGGTAAAAATAAATTTGGCGGTCAAAAACCATACACTCGGGAAAGAGTCTGTGCTGGTCGATGCTTTCGATTATGCAAAGAACAACAATAAGCCCGTGCATTTTTTAGGCTTGTTGAGTGATGGAGGTGTCCATTCGCACATCAATCATTTGTTTGGATTGCTTGATGCTGCCGAAGACTTCGGATTGAAAGATGTCTTTGTACACGCCTTCACAGATGGTCGTGATGTCGATCCGAATTCTGGTTTGGGATTCGTAAATAGTCTTGAAAATCACATCCAAAATACAAACGCCAAACTGGCAACCGTCATAGGACGTTATTATGCCATGGACAGGGATAAACGTTGGGAACGGATAAAATTGGCATATGATGGGTTAGTCAATGGTATTGGCGAACTTTCGAAAAACGTCGAAAAGTCTATCGAGAAAAGCTATCAAAAAGAAGTCACCGATGAATTCATCAAGCCAATCGTGATGTTGGACAAAAACGACGGACCAGTCTCCACCATCAAAAATGGTGATGTTGTCATCTTTTTCAATTTCAGGACCGATCGTGGTCGGCAATTAACGGAAGCCTTGTCCCAAAAGGATTTTCACGAACAGAATATGCACAAATTGGATTTGTATTATGTGACCATGACCAATTATGATGATTTGTTTACAGACATCAAAATCATTTTTGAAAAAGACAATCTTACTGAAACTTTGGGAGAGATATTGGAAAAACATGGCAAAAAACAAATTCGGATTGCTGAAACCGAAAAATATCCACATGTGACCTTTTTCTTTTCAGGTGGACGCGAACAACCTTTTGAGGGCGAAACCAGAATTCTTCGTAATTCTCCAAAAGTGGCCACCTACGATTTACAACCCGAAATGAGCGCCTACGAATTGCGTGATGCCTTAATTCCTGAACTTCAAAAAGGCGAGGTGGATTTTGTCTGCCTCAATTTTGCAAATGGTGATATGGTCGGGCATACAGGCGTGATGAAAGCTGCGATTAAAGCTTGTGAAGTTGTGGATGCTTGCGTCAAAGACGTCATAACCGCTGCCTTGGAAAATGACTATACAACTTTAATGCTTGCCGATCATGGCAATTGTGAAACGATGATCAATCCAGATGGTTCCCCCAACACAGCACATACGACCAATCCAGTTCCAATCGTATTGATTGATAAGGATTTAAAACAGATACACGATGGTATTTTGGGCGATTTGGCACCAACAATACTGAAATTAATTGGTATTGAACAACCAAAAATCATGACCCAACACGCACTCATTGATTAATTTGAAAATCGTATAATTATTGTACTTTTGCAGTTCTAAAAAAACGCATTGATGAATTTTCACGACAAACTAATAATTGCCGTAGATTTTGATGGTACCATTGTGGACGATGCTTTTCCCAAAGTCGGGAAAGCGCGCATCTTCGCCTTCGAAACCCTAAAAAGGCTTCAAGAAGATGGACATCGGTTGATTTTGTGGACCTACAGAAGTGGAGTGAAATTGGATGAAGCAGTGGCATTCTGCGAAGAAAACGGCATCGTGTTTTATGCCGTCAACAAAAGCTTTCCTGAAGAACAATTTGATTTTACCAAAAGCAGAAAAATATACTCTGACCTTTTTATCGATGACCGGAATATCGGTGGCGTTCTTGGTTGGGGCGAAATCTATCAAATGATCACCAACGAAGAACCGAATGCCGCAGCATTTAAGCAAAAAAGAGGATTGTTTTCATTTTTAAAAAAATAGAATGATTATACAAAAAACGCAGGAAGAAATTGAGTTGATGCGCAAAAGCGCCTTGGTAGTTTCCAAAACCTTGGGCATGTTAGCAAAAGAAGTAAAACCAGGTATTACGACTTCCAAATTGGATAAAATGGCCGAAGATTTCATTCGCGAACAAGGTGCCATTCCAGGGTTTTTAGGATTGTATGATTGTCCATCCACTTTACTCTGTAGTACGAATGAAGCTGTGGTTCATGGACTTCCAACCAATGTTCCGTTAAAAGAAGGCGATATTGTGTCCATCGATTGTGGAGCCTTCAAAAATGGTTTTTATGGTGATCATGCCTATACCTTTGAAATTGGAGAAGTCGCTCCCGAAATTAAAAAATTGCTTCAAATCACAAAAGAATCCTTATACTTGGGAATACGTGAATTCAAAGTTGGCAATCGTGTTGGTGATGTTGGTTTTGCTATTCAAAATTTCTGTGAATTGAATGGATATGGTGTCGTTCGTGAATTGGTGGGTCACGGTTTGGGCAAAAAAATGCACGAGGATCCAGAAATGCCAAACTACGGAAAACGTGGACGTGGCAAAAAATTTATTGAAGGCATGGTCGTCGCCATTGAACCGATGATCAATATGGGAACGCACAAAGTAAAACAGTTAAAAGACGGCTGGACGATTGTGACGCAAGATGGAAAGCCAAGTGCCCATTTTGAGCATGATGTAGCGATTGTGGATGGACAACCGGAGATTCTTTCAACGTTTTCTTATGTTTATGAGGCTTTGGGGATTGTTTCTGATGAGGAGGGTGGATTTAGACAAAAGGCGTTGGTGTTATAGCTATTACTCAGAGTTTCACAGAGAAAAATACAGAGATGCACAGAGAGATCTTGACTGAAAAAATTATTGGAGCTGCCATTGAAGTTCATAAAACTTTAGGACCAGATTTATTGGAGTCTGCATATCAAGAATGTTTGTTCTTTGAATTAAAATCCCAAGGTTTTAAGGTATTGAAAGAAATTCCTCTTCCCGTTATCTATAAAGATATAAAACTTGACCATGGCTATCGGATTGACTTATTGGTTGAAAACGAAGTCGTGATTGAAATAAAAACAGTTGAACAATTCACAGATGTGCATTTCGCTCAAATTTTGACATATTTAAAACTAGGTAATTTTCCGAAAGGTTTATTGATTAATTTTCATACAAAATTATTAACATCAGGAATTAAGCGCTTTATAAATACACTTAAATAAAACTCTGTGTATCTCTGCGACATCTCCGCGCAACTCTGTGTAACAACTTTGAAACGAATTTTCAAATTCATCCTCAATACCATCCCCAGAACCATTCTCATCAGGTTGAGCTACGTTGCGAGTCCGTTTTTGCAACTCATCTTAAAAGGAAATACTTTCACAGACCCAATTGACGGCAAGAGTTTCAAAGCCCTTTTGCCTTATGGTTATGGCAAACAGCGAAACAATGTATTGTCACCTTCAACATTGTCGTTGGAACGCCATAGATTGTTATGGTTATATCTTCAAAACGAAACAGATTTTTTTACGACTTCAAAAAAAGTATTGCATTTTGCGCCAGAGCAGGCATTTTATAAACGGTTTCGAAATATGAAGAATTTACAGTATGTCACGACGGATTTGAATTCGCCATTGGCCGATGTAAAAGCTGATATATGCATTCTTCCGTTTAAGGATAAGGAATTTGACATCATTTTATGCAACCATGTGTTAGAGCATATTCCTGATGACACAAAAGCGATGCAGGAACTCTATCGTGTAATGAAAGTTGGCGGGATGGGCATTTTTCAGATTCCACAGGATTTGTTAAGGGAGGCAACTTTTGAAGACAATTCAATTAAGGATAGAAAAGAACGCGCCGAAATCTTTGGTCAATACGATCATGTTCGTATTTATGGTCGTGATTATTTTGATAAGCTTCGAAGCATTGGATTTAAGGTTGACGAAGTGGTTTCTACATCAAAACTTTCAGAGGAAGATGTAATTGGATTTTGTTTGGCAAAGGGGGAGATTATTCCTGTGGTACATAAATAATATTCCTGCAGAGGCAGGAATCTCATCATGGAAAGCACCTATCTTAAAATTAAGAAATTAACCTTTAATTTTTTTGGATGAATCAAAATCGAGATTTTTATCACGAGATTCCTGCCTTCGCAGGAATTCTAGTCCTGCGGAAAACCATTCAGAGAAAGTGTTTCCAATTCCTTCTTCTCATTTTCAAAAATCAAAAAGACCATTAATTCCGGATGAG
>JBDSFP010000050.1:0-2615 GCA_039919415.1 Aquaticitalea sp.
CATTTCTTCAAATTAAATCAAACTGATTATAAGGCAATATTTGATACGCTTAGTTCTTCTGAACAACTTATTCCTATCAAGCGATTGCTGAACTGTAATACAAAAGAGATATTTACTATAAATGGGATTTAGATACATCGGCTCTAAAGACAAACTTTCTGATATAATAATTTCCGAAATTAAGTCTACCAAAAAGGGAGCAAATCATATTATCGACTTAATGGCAGGAACTGGTCTTTTTTCTCTGGCACTCCGTGAAAAGGGTTTCAAGGTTTCGGCGGTTGATGTTATGACCTATTCGTTTCATCATTTAAATGTTCATTTATTTTTGGGGGAAGCCCCCGAATTTAAAGGCATCAATGCAATTAGCAATATTGAAAAATTCAAAACTCAGAACTTGTTCGAGAGTAGTAATTATGAAACAGTATTAAATTATTTGAATAGTTTGAAACCGATAAACGGTTATTTTTTTAATGAGTTCAGTCCTGATGGAGAACCAACGAATACAAATAGACCCCGAAAATATTTTTCCTCTAAGAATGCTGCGAAGATTGACGCAATCAGAAACGAAATAAAAAGACTAAACAAAAAAAATATTTTAACAGAATATGAGCATTCTCTTTTACTCCATGATTTGATTATGGCTGTAAATGATATTGCAAACATCGCAGGAACTTATGGTCATTACTTATCGAAGTTTGTAAAGAGAGCAGAAGACCCGATTCTTTTATATCCTTCGTCCTTTTCAAATGTCGGAAAATTGGAAGGGCATAAAGTTTATAAAGGATATGCAGAAGATGTTGCAAGTGAATTGACAGGAGATATTTGTTACATTGACCCTCCTTACATTAAACGGCAATATGCAGCAAACTATCATATTTTAGAAACTCTTGCAAGAGAAGATGAACCCGAAGCAATCGGAGATAGTGGATTACGACCATGGCGAGACCAATACTCAAACTTTTGTTCAAAAGTCAAAATCAGAAGCTCATTTGATAAAATTCTTACACAAATAAATTGCGATGATTTTTTAATCAGCTACAGTGAAGATGGATTACTGCCAATTGATGACTTAATTGCTTTCTTGTCGGGTTATGGGAAAGTTGTAAAAAAGGACATTAAGTATAAGCGTTTCAAAAGTAGAACGGATGTAATCAAAAAAGAAGCAACGTTGAATGAGTTTATCATTCATTTGCAACGTCATTAATCTTTCAAAGATTTCTCCACTGTTTTGAAATGGTCTGGATGCCAGCTAATTTCAAAATCTTCCTCATTAATTTTAATTTTTAGTTTGTTGTTTTTGATTTGGGAAAGGTCAATTGCAGAAACTTTTGCATAGTGTAGCATTCGATGTATTAAAGGACTAACTACGATTGCATTTGCATAAGCATCTGAACCATTTTCCCCTAAAGAAATTAAGTGATGAACTTCGGAATAAAGTTCTCCATTCTTCTTTTTGAAAGTAAGCTTATCGCCAGAAATTTGACAATGTCCTTTGTAAAATTTTTTCAAATTCTTTACAATCTGATTATTTCGTTGACGAATTTTCAAAAGTCGTTCTTTAACTTCTGGTTTTACATTCGCTATCAGTTCTTCAAGTTTAGGTGAAGTATCCTGATTTAATAAATCTTCTTCAACATCTTCTTCTGTTTTAACCTGATTCGTAATAGTCTTGGCATCCATATAAAATGCCCACTCTTTGTTTTCAGTATCAACCAGAACTTTTGATTTAAACTTTATATAGCCAGCAGAGTCTTCTTCAAACATTCGTTTTAATTCATCATTTGCCTGCCAGTTCTTTGGTATATCATTTTTTAAAAACCAGCCAGCCCAAAATTCACCGTCAGTAGTTTTTAGGATATATACAACAAGGTTGTCACTGTCTGGGTTGTAATCAATAGGAAACGAGTTTTTGGGGTGCCAGGAAGGAATTCTGTTTGATGCTCTACTGTGAATTTTTTGTGATGCGATACTTACTGAAGCAGGTCTCCTCTGATAAATCCTTAAAGTTTTTGGGTCTTTCAAACCTAAACTTTGTATTGTAAAATCCCATTGTGGTCTATTACCCGCACCTACACCAGTATTTTTTCCTAAGAAGTCATGCCATTTTTGGAGTTGAATGTCTGCAATTGGAAAATCAATATATGATTGTCCGCCGCCACCATCTTCTTCACCACCAACTTTATTGATGTGTCGAAAATCGGCGTAGGTCATTCGTCTGAATACTAAACTATCAACTCTTTTTTCCATTAGAATAATTCTTTTATGTCAACATCAAGTGCTTTAGCAATTTTTTCAATATTTGTTAATGTGAGATTTTTTTCAGCCCTCTCAATCATACCTATATATGTTCTGTGAAGGTCTGCTTTGTAAGAAAGTTCCTCTTGCGATATTCCTTTCTGTTTTCGGAGTTCTCGTACTTTGTCTCCGAATGCAACAAGGATTTTCTTTTTTCCCATCGCTTAAAATATTAAATGCAAAGCTATTTATAGTATGCAAGACGAACTACATACTATAGTTAGCATTTTGATGTGTCAAATAATGGGTGGCTTTGCTGTTTTTACTAAGTGTAAAGTCTGTGGGATTGATGTTGATAGTACGTTCGGCTGAGACAA
>JBDSFP010000091.1:0-3670 GCA_039919415.1 Aquaticitalea sp.
TTTTCTAGTTTTTTCTAGGATTATCTACTGAAAATCACGATAACTGACAAAACTTTATCGTCAAAAATAAGTTATATTCAAAGATTTAAATATAGTAAATTAAAATGAAATTAGCAATAGAACAACAAGTGCATTGTTGAATGCTTGCAAGTCAAAAAGAAAATACGAAAATTTGCATAAAAAAAAGGATAAACTAAAAACGTTCATCCTTTTATATTTTTATAAATGTTTGTTGTCATTTATTCCTCTTCTCCGCTTTTGTCTTCTGTTTTGGCTGGAGCTTTAGGTGATTTTTTCGCTTTCGTCTCATCAATTGGAGCCGCATCTACAGCATCGTCAGACTTTTTCGCACGACTTCTACGAGTTGTTTTCTTTTTAGGCTGTTTGTCGGCATTGTAGAGTTGGTTGAAATCCACCAATTCGATCATTGCCATATCAGCGTTGTCACCCAATCGGTTACCCAATTTAATTATTCGAGTATATCCACCTGGACGGTCGCCAACTTTAGGAGCTACTGCCCTGAACAATTCAGCAACCGCATCCTTTTGTCTCAAACGAGCAAATACAAGACGTCTGTGGTGCGTTGTATCTTCTTTTGATTTGGTGATCATTGGCTCTACAAATTGTTTCAATGCTTTCGCTTTTGCAACCGTGGTATTGATACGTTTGTGCTCAATTAATGAGCAAGCCATATTTGCCAACATGGATTTTCTGTGAGCCGTTTTACGACCCAAATGGTTTATTTTTTTTCCGTGTCTCATGACATCTTTTTTTATTCATCATCTTGCTTCAACCCGCTTTGAGGAGCAAAATATGATGGGTTATTTTTATTAATTCTTGTTCAGAGTTCAAGGTTTAAGAATCAAAGTTTAATACTCTTTAATCAAAATTCTTAATTCTAAATTCTAAATTCTATTAGTCTTTATCTAATTTGTATTTGCTCAAATCCATTCCAAAATTCAAACCTTTCACATTTACAAGTTCTTCAAGTTCTGTCAAGGATTTTTTACCGAAGTTTCTGAATTTCATCAAATCGTTTTTGTTGAATGATACCAAGTCGCCTAACGTATCCACTTCAGCAGCTTTCAAACAATTCAATGCACGAACAGACAAATCCATATCAACCAATTTGGTTTTCAATAGTTGTCTCATGTGAAGAGATTCTTCATCATAAGTTTCAGTCTGTGCAATTTCGTCCGCTTCTAACGTGATACGCTCATCAGAGAATAGCATGAAATGATGAATCAATATTTTCGCAGCTTCAGTTAACGCTTCTTTTGGATGTATCGATCCATCTGTGATGATTTCAAAAACCAGTTTTTCGTAATCTGTTTTTTGCTCTACACGGAAATTTTCAATACTATATTTTACGTTTTTTATCGGCGTGTAAATAGAATCTGTAAAAATGGTTCCTATCGGTGAGGAAGCTTTTTTGTTTTCCTCAGCAGGAACATATCCTCTACCTTTTTCAATCGTAAGTTCCAAATTGATACTCACTTTTGAATCCAAATTGCAGATGACCAAGTCTTTGTTCAATACCTGGAAACCAGAGATGAATTTTTGGAAATCGCCTGCAGTAATTTGATTTTGACCAGACACAGAAATAGTAACGGTTTCATTATCTATTTCATCAATCTGACGCTTAAAGTTAACTTGTTTTAAGTTCAAAATGATTTCCGTAACGTCTTCCACAACACCTGCAATGGTAGAAAATTCGTGATCCACACCTTCGATTCTAACTGATGTGATTGCGAAACCTTCGAGAGAAGATAACAAAACTCTTCTTAAAGCATTACCAACTGTCAATCCGTAACCTGGTTCAAGAGGTCTAAATTCAAACTTCCCTTCAAAAGGCGTTGAATCTATCATGATTACTTTGTCGGGCTTTTGAAAATTTAATATTGCCATATTTTTCTTCGTTTGAATTGTTATTTAGTTGCGCGATATATAAGTTTGAAGAAGACTAATAAATCCTTTGGCTAAATACCAATATTATTAATTTTTTATTTAGAGTATAATTCGACGATGAATTGCTCGTTGATTTTTTCTGGAATCTGTACTCTTGCCGGAATAGAAACATAAGTTCCTTCCTTGGTGTCGCTGTTCCAGGTCATCCATTCGTACACATTGCTAGAATTTGACAATGAATTTTGAATGGTTTCGAGTGATTTTGATTTTTCTCTAACAGCTATTTTATCGCCAGCCTTTAATTGATATGATGGAATATTCACGATTTCTCCGTTCACTGTGATGTGTCTGTGAGACACCAATTGACGCGCGCCACTCCTGGAAGTAGACAATCCCATTCTGAAGACGACATTGTCCAACCGGGATTCCGCCAATTGAAGCAAAACCTCACCAGTAATGCCTTTTGCTGCGGTTGCTTTTTTAAACATGTTTCTGAATTGACGCTCCAAAATACCATAGGTATATTTTGCTTTCTGCTTCTCCATCAACTGGATTGCATATTCAGATTGTTTGCCACGGCGCTTGTTTGCGCCATGTTGACCTGGAGGATAGTTTCTTTTTTCGAAAGCTTTATCATCTCCATAAATTGCTTCGCCAAATTTACGAGCTATTTTAGTTTTAGGACCAGTATATCTTGCCATTTTAATTGTTGTTTTGAGAGTGGTTATGAATTAAGGTCTTAATCTTATCCTTCGATACCCGTTGATCTCTCGTTAATACTTGTTTATGATTTTTTTTCAGTTTGCAAATTTACATATAAATAATCAATATCAAGCGAATAAAACACCTGATATTGTTTTATGATTTACGATGTACGATTTACAATTCCAAAAATCCAAAATTGTACATCTTAATCCCGAAGCTTCGGGAGTAATTTGTTAAACTCTTCTACGTTTTGGAGGACGACATCCATTGTGTGGCAATGGAGTAACATCGATGATCTCGGTTACTTCAATCCCAGCATTATGAATGGAACGGATAGCAGATTCTCTACCATTTCCTGGACCTTTAACGTACACTTTTACTTTTTTTAGTCCTGCATCCCTAGCAACAGCCGATGCATCTTCTGCTGCCAATTGAGCTGCGTAAGGAGTGTTCTTTTTAGAACCTCTGAAACCCATTTTACCAGCTGATGACCATGCCACAACATCCCCTTTTTTGTTGGTCAAGGAGATAATGATGTTGTTGAATGATGCTGCAATGTGGGCTTCCCCAACAGAGTCAACAATGACTTTACGCTTTTTAACTTTAGTACTTGCCTTTGCCATATTATTTAGTGTTCAGTATTCAGTATTCAGTGTTCAGACCGCTTTCATGAAAACCTATCAATCAAGAATGTCTTAAACTTGAAACTTTATACTAGTATCTAGTTATTATTTAGTTACTTTTTTCTTGTTAGCAACTGTTTTTCTTCTTCCTTTACGTGTTCTAGAGTTGTTTTTAGTACGTTGGCCTCTTAATGGAAGACCAGCTCTATGACGAATACCTCTATAACATCCGATGTCCATCAAACGTTTGATGTTCAATTGGATTTCTGAACGCAATTCGCCTTCAATAGTAAAAGGACCAACAGCCTCACGAATACTACTGATTTCGTCGTCTGTCCAATCTTGTACTTTGGTGCTTTCATCAACTTTAGCGGTTGCTAAAATCTGTTCTGCTCTACTTTTGCCTATCCCGTAAATATAGGTCAACGCGATAA
>JBDSFP010000010.1:0-3019 GCA_039919415.1 Aquaticitalea sp.
AAAAATTAAAACCTAACATACATTTGAGCTTAGAACAACTCATAGCACAATGTAAGAAAAACGATGCTAAAGCTCAAAGCCAAATATATAAACTCTACGCAAGTAAGTTGTTTTCGCTCAGCTTAAAGTATTCGCGAAATCATGCAGAAGCCCAAGATAATCTGCAAGATGCTTTTGTGACTATTTTTAAGAAAATAGACCAATACAAAAGTAAAGGTTCCTTGGAAGGTTGGATGAAACGGATTACCATCAATACGGCGTTGCAATGCTATAGAAGTGTGGGTGTTTTTGAAATCATCAGCGAAGAACAAATTGAAGACGTGAGCATCGAAATTGATGACGACAATATAGGAATCGATTATTTGCTGCAGATCATTCAGGAATTACCCGATCGGTATCGATTAGTTTTCAACTTATACGCTTTGGATGATTATTCGCATCGGGAAATTGCAGAAATGCTTGACATTTCCATTGGAACCTCAAAGTCAAACCTTGCTAGGGCACGATTGATTTTAAAAGAAAAAATAGAACAATACAAGTCGAGGACTAACTCGCAGACCAACTAATGAGTGACAAAAAACATATAGACCGACTGTTTCAGGAGAAGCTCAAAGATTTTGAGGTGGCTCCAGATGATACTGTTTGGGATGCTATAAACAATCAACTTCACAAGAAAGATGAGCGCGACCGCAAAGTCATTCCTCTCTGGTGGAAATTGGCTGGCGTTGCTGCCCTATTGGCATTGCTCTTGACCGTTGGCATTCAATTATATTTTAATGGACATGCTTCAAGCACTAGCAATACCATTGTGGATACAGAAAAGCCATCATCGGACAAATCCAATACAGGTCCAGAATCAAATTCAATGGATGCAACTGATTTAGAAAATCCATCTGAAAATGATTCAAAAGTTGCAAATGAAGATGCATCAAACTCAGGAAATCCAAGATCTGAAACTTCCAATAATATTTCAAACAAGCAATCAACCAACAATCCATCCCATAAAAAAATTGTCGCCAACTCCGATGGCAATCAACAGAGAATCGTGACTAACACAAAACAGGATTCCAATAAAAAGAACATATTAAAAAGTTCCAATTCTTCTGAATTTTTATTACAAAAAAATAACGGTAACACTTCCAAAAATGCTGTTGCAGAGGTTTCAAAATCCGATAAAAATAGCACCAATTTAAATAAAAGTGACCAACAAAAAGAATCAGAAATTGACAAACTCATTAAAGATTCAAAAGACAAATTCATTAAAGATTCAAAAAACGATATTAAATCTGGGGTAACAGATGCCACTGAAAAAATGGAAAATATAATGGCTGAAGACCAAAAAGAAGAAGCTCAAGAAGATAACAGCATTGAAGATGCCATTGCAGAAGCCAATACTGAAGAAGAAAAAGATGAGAAAGAAAAGAAATTAAACAGGTGGAACATTTCACCAAATGTGGCGCCTGTTTATTTCAACTCATTGGGCAAAGGTTCATCTCTTGATGAACAGTTTGTGGACAATAAAAAGGATGGCGAAGTTACCATGAGTTATGGCGTTGGAGGAAGTTATGCCATCAATGACCGTTTGAAAGTGCGTGCAGGCATCAATAAAGTGGATTTTGGCTACAACACTGATAATGTCATTGCTTTTAAAAGTATTGATCCGTCAGGTTTTGCCAGAGGTAAAATTCAAAACGTTAAGTCGAACAGCAATTCTCAAAACATTACCTATTTAAGCACAGTTTCCTTGAACAGAAATATAACTCCAGAAATTATAAATACCAAAACAAAAGGAGCCATTAATCAGCGGTTTGGATTTATCGAAGTGCCAATGGAGCTTGAATATGCTTTGCTCAATAACAAATTGGGTGTGAATGTCATTGGTGGCTTTAGCACTCTGATAGTTGATAAAAACGAGATTTATTCCGTCATTGAGGGTACAGAAACGCGTATCGGTGAAGCCAATAACATTAATGACACGAGCTTTAGTGCAAATTTTGGATTGGGGGTCAATTATCACATTTCAGAAAAGATAAAAGTGAACTTGGAGCCAACGTTCAAGTATCAGATAAACACCTTCAGTAATAGTACTCGTGATTTTCAACCTTACTTTATTGGGGTGTACACAGGTTTGAGTTATAAGTTTTAGGTTTTTTAGTTGGTTAGATAATCATTGCAACTCGCAATGATGACGAAAAGCTGCTCTGTGCCAAGAGCGGCTTTTTGTTTCATATCATTTCCAAAAGCTGATTTTGAATGATTTGCCTTGCTTTCTCATTCAATGGTTTAGTATCAGCAATCGTCAGATTTTCAGTAGAAAGAAATTGATGTATTTTCACTCTCATAATTCCTGGTCCACCACTGAAAAAAGTATATGAAAGCCGTTTTTTATTGTCCAAAAAAGTTAATGGTACTACAGGAATATGATGATTGATTGCCAATCGAAAAGCGCCATCCTTAAATCCATCCAAAACAATCGATTCATCTTCAGGAATGCCGCCTTCAGGAAATATGCAAATGCTCACCCCTTGCTTCAACCTCTTTTGTGCTCTCAAAAAAACGCCTTTCCGACTTTTTTCGGAATTTCTGTCTACCAAAATACAGGTGCGTTTGTAGAAAAATCCAAAGAGTGGAATTTTTGCCAATTCTTTTTTTCCCACAAAAACAAAAGGATTCTTGACGCTCACCAACATAAGCATGATGTCTGCCATTGAGGTATGATTGGCGACGAACATATAACTTTTATTTTGTTCTGGCGATTGCTCACGCTCTATAATCCATCGAAAACCCATTCCCATCAAAATGATTTTGGCCCAAAGACGCGCTAACTTGAAGAAATACGGATACCATTCCTCTTTAAGAATTGAAATGACCAATAGGGGAAACAATATTATGATTGGCAATGTTATCAAAACATAAAACCAAATGCGAAATAAAATCCAAAATGGGTATTTGATTAGCTTCATGACATCCAAAACTACTTAAATTAATTGAGCTATTGTTCTAAAAAAATTACCTTTGT
>JBDSFP010000151.1:0-10984 GCA_039919415.1 Aquaticitalea sp.
GTGGTTTGCTTTTTTTGCAAACCAATCATCCAAATTGGTACTCATAGAAAGTTTCCGTTACAATTTATACCTATATATATATTGTATGAAACTATTAATCGAACTATCTTTGCACACTCAATTAGTACATGATTTATGATTGATATCACTCTACCCGACGGAAGTGTCAAGACGTTTGAACCGAATGTAACTCCGATGGATGTTGCCAAAAGCATCAGCGAAGGATTGGCGCGAAATGTGATTTCTGCGGATTTCAACGGAACTACGCTTGAAACACATTCTCCATTAACCACAGATGGTACATTGATCTTATATACATGGAATGACAAGCAAGGTAAAAAAGCATTTTGGCATTCCACGGCACATATATTGGCACAGTCACTTGAGGAATTGTACCCTGGTGTAAAGCTGTCCATTGGGCCTGCGATTGAAAATGGATTTTATTATGATGTGGATTTGGGTGAGCAATCAATTTCTGAAAAAGATTTTAAAGCCATTGAAGATAAAATGCTGGAGATTGCTAGAGGGAAATTTGACTTTAATATGCGTTCAGTCTCTAAGGCGGATGCTTTGTCCTTATATAGTTCTCAAAAAAATGAGTACAAGGTAGAGTTGATTGAAAACCTTGAAGATGGAACGATTACATTCTGCGACCATTCCACTTTTACGGACTTATGTCGTGGTGGCCATGTTCCGAATACCTCGATCATCAAAGCTATAAAATTGCTTTCGGTTGCTGGGGCTTATTGGAGAGGTGATGAAAAGAACAAACAATTGACGCGTGTTTATGGAATTTCGTTTCCAAAACAAAAGGATCTGACGGAATATCTTGAATTGCTGGAAGAAGCCAAACGTCGTGACCATCGAAAATTGGGGAAAGAATTGGAGTTGTTTACCTTCTCTGCCAAAGTTGGTCAAGGTCTGCCTCTTTGGTTGCCAAAAGGTGCAGCACTTCGAGAACGATTGGAAAATTTCCTTAAAAAGGCACAGAAGAAAGCAGGATACGAAATGGTGGTGACGCCACACATTGGCCAAAAGGAATTGTATGTCACTTCTGGACATTATGCCAAATATGGTGCTGATAGTTTTCAACCCATCCTTACACCAAATGAAGGAGAGGAATTTTTGTTGAAGCCGATGAACTGTCCTCATCATTGTGAAATATACAATGCTAGACCGTTCTCCTATAAGGAATTACCAAAACGCTATGCAGAATTTGGAACAGTCTATAGATATGAGCAAAGTGGCGAACTACATGGTTTGACTCGTGTGAGAGGTTTTACACAAGATGATGCGCATATATTTTGTACGCCAGACCAATTGGATAAAGAGTTTAAGGATGTTATCGATTTAGTTTTGTATGTGTTTGGCTCATTAGGTTTTGAAAATTTCAGAACCCAAGTTTCCATAAGAGATCCAAAACAACCAGAAAAATACATTGGCAGTCTTGAAAATTGGGACAAAGCCGAAAAAGCCATCTTAAATGCAGCCAAAGACAAAGGTCTGGATTACGAAATTGTGGAAGGCGAAGCTGCTTTTTATGGACCGAAACTTGATTTTATGGTGAAAGATGCTTTGGGCAGAAATTGGCAATTAGGAACCATTCAAGTTGATTACAATTTGCCGGAACGTTTTGATTTGACCTATAAAGGCAGTGACAACGAATTGCACAGACCGGTGATGATCCATCGTGCACCTTTTGGAAGTATGGAACGTTTTGTGGCGATTTTATTGGAACATACGGGTGGAAATTTTCCATTATGGTTGATGCCGATACAGGCAATGATTCTATCGATTAGCGAGAAATATGAAAAATACGCCGAAAAAGTTTTGAATTTGCTGGAAAATCACGAAATTCGCGCCCTCGTTGATAATAGAAATGAGACCATCGGCAAGAAAATCAGGGAGGCTGAAATGCAAAAAATCCCGTATATGATTATCGTTGGTGAAAATGAAGAAGGCGAAAACAAGATTTCCGTACGCCAACATGGAGGAGAAGATTTAGGCATGATAAGTGTAGAAGACTTCGCGGAAATTGTTGAAAGTGAAATCAACAGGACCTTAAAAACCTTTAAAATAGAATAAGTTTAATTAAAAACATATAAGCCATAGCAATACGTAGAACAAGAGGTAGCTTCCGTAAAACTGAAAAGGAGGAGCAACATAAAATCAATTCCAAAATTAGAGCTGAAAAGGTAAGACTTGTCGGTGATAATATTGAAACGGGTATTTATACCACAAAAGAAGCAATGGCCATGGCCGAAG
The DNA here is from genome assembly GCA_039919415.1 of Aquaticitalea sp. Lineage (GTDB taxonomy): Bacteria > Bacteroidota > Bacteroidia > Flavobacteriales > Flavobacteriaceae > JBPOFM01. The sequence continues at coordinate 2,266 of JBDSFP010000151.1, forward strand.
AGCAAGGTGTTGATCTTGTTGAGATTTCGCCTAAAGCCGACCCGCCTGTTTGTAAGGTCATGGATTATAAGAAGTTTCTTTACGAACAGAAGAAACGTGACAAAGCTTTAAAGGCAAAGGCGACCAAAGTTGTGGTGAAAGAAATTCGTTTTGGTCCGCAAACGGATGACCATGATTACGATTTCAAAAAGAAGCATGCTGAAAAGTTCTTAAAGGAAGGTGCCAAATTGAAGGCTTTCGTATTTTTTAAAGGACGGTCAATTGTATTTAAAGAACAAGGTCAAATTTTATTGTTGAAATTGGCCCAAGACCTGGAAGAATATGGCAAAGTTGAACAGATGCCACGTTTGGAAGGAAAGCGAATGACGATGTTCATCGCTCCAAAAAAAGTAAAGTAAGCCTATGCTAAAGCTTAGGCTTATGCTATGGATAAAAAAATAAAAAACACCTTTGCAAAAGGTACGGTGTATAAAGATAATAAGCGAAAAGTAAATTAAAAATTAGGAGAAATGCCGAAAATGAAAACAAAATCCAGTGCCAAAAAACGTTTTAAACTTACTGGCACAGGTAAGATCAAGAGAAAACACGCTTTTAAAAGTCATATTTTGACCAAAAAATCAAAAAAGCGTAAACTCGCACTGACTCATGACACTTTGGTGCATAAATCGGACGAGAACAATGTTAAAATCATGTTGCGTTTAAAGTAACATCGATTCGAACCGGTTAAAAACAAATTATAAACCCTGGAGTTAGGCAATCAAAGAATTCAGAATTCAGAATTTAAAATTTAGAATTGAAGAATCGCCTTCTACAAAAAAACAATTAAGAAATGCCAAGATCAGTAAATTCAGTAGCAAAGAGAGCCAGAAGAAAAAAGGTTCTTAAGCAAGCAAAAGGTTACTTCGGTAGACGTAAAAACGTCTGGACAGTAGCCAAAAATGCGGTTGACAAAGCGATGTTATATTCGTACAGGGACCGTAGAGTGAAAAAGAGAAATTTCCGTTCCTTATGGATTACACGTATCAATGCTGCGGCCAGATTGCATGGAATGTCTTACTCAAAATTTATGGGAGGAATGAAAGGTGCCAAATTAGGCTTGAACCGTAAGGTGCTTGCAGATTTGGCCATGAACCACCCAGAAGCTTTTGAAGCAATTGCCAAAAAAGTAAAAAAATAGGCGTTTCGCCAAAATAATAACCAAAGTTCGCTTATAAAATCCGGTTCCCAATTGAATCGGATTTTTTATTTTTGCCTGTAGCTCACAACATTTCCTTTGAGAATGAGTTAACTTTTATAGCGAACCGACTCTTGAGCAGTATTTGATTTTTATATTTTCGTCAATAATTCTAATTTTGAGCATTCAATTCTAATTAAAGCAAAATATTATATGAAAAAAATAGCCTTAATAATAGTAGTATTGAGTTACATATCCTCAAATGCTCAACAAAACACTTCACCTTATGAATGGAAATGGGTCAGGGATGGGATTTGGACAGGTGCAGCTTTTGGAACAAGTGCCTACGGATTAATGCTCATACAAAACAAAGAGGACATTTCTGTTGCTGAAGTAAATGCCTTGAACAAAGACAACATTAATTTCATAGATCGTTGGGTCGCTGGCAATAGTTCGGAAACGGCAAATAGCATTAGTGACATTCCTTTTGCCGCATCCTTCATTTTGCCTTTTGGAATGTTGTTTGATGACGAAATCAATGACCATAGTGCACAGTACATAGGTTTATACCTCGAGAGTTTATCCACTACCGCGGCATTATATACTGTAACTGCCGGTTTAGTGAAACGCTCAAGACCTTATGTTTATGATGAAAATGAGGATATTGGCAGAAGAACGAGTAAAAATGGACAACGTGCATTTTATTCTGGACATGTTGCGGCTTCGGCGACTGCGACATTTTTTGCGGCAAAAGTATATTGTGATTTTAATCCTGATGCTACTGGCAAAGGTTATATTTGGGCGGCGGCGGCTACCGTTCCTGCGGTTGTTGGCTATTTTAGGCTTCAAGCAGGACAGCATTTCCTTACAGACGTTTTGTTGGGTTATGGCTTGGGTGCCGCCACTGGAATCTTGATTCCAGAATTGCACAAAACTAACAATAGTTCTATTGATGTATCGCCTGTTGGAGGTCGAAACTTTAGAGGTGAAGATTATACTGGTTTGGCCTTTAGATATACCTTTTAAATATCTTTGATCATTTCACTTTGTGGATTGCGAACAATTTGAGCTCTTCCGATTTTCCTTCCAATTGTTCTTTGCCTATAGATATGGCCTTATAATTGTTCGTCAGATTCAAGAGGGATAGAAAGGATTCCGAAATCAATAAGGATTCATTATGTTCATTACATTGTTCCTGTATTCTGGAGGTGGTGTTGATGACATCGCCATGATAGGCTAATTCTTTTTTGATGGTACCAACTTCGGCAATAATTATCTTACCTGCGTGCAATCCTGCCTTAAACTCTGGAACCACACCATACTTTTTCATATAATATTTGGAATGCCTTTTAAGTTTGTCATCAAACTCAAAAAACAAATTGAGACAATTCAAATTTTTCGTTCCTCTCTTCATTCTCCAGCTTAAAACCGCCTCGTCGCCTACATACTGATAAATTTCGGCATGATGTTTATTGACTATTCTGTTTAAATAATAGAAACAATCCTGAATGAAACGACTGTATTTCAAATGTCCGAGTTCTTCAGCAATAGTGGTGGAAGATTTCAAATCGAGAAACATAAGAATGCGCTCCACTTCCCTAGGTTTTCTATAGCGACCCAAAAGCATGTTCAGGATAACACCTTTACCAAATTTGTCATTTGCCAATCTCACAAATGAAAATAGCAGTGAACAAATAATAAAATAAGCGGTTACCAACCAAAAAATCCGATTTGAAATCCACCATCCTCTTTGATTTGGAAAATCTACATTGATATAGTCTTCCGCCAAAAATGCGATTAACGTCAATGAGAAAATGAGGAAAAGTAGATAGATGATGGATTTAATAAGAACAATAAAACCTAAATGCAATACTTTGGACAGATATTTATCGAATAAAAATTCAATGATTGTATACACGATGGCCACCATCAAGCCTAAAAGGACTCCAAACATCAAATATTCTGATACTGAAATGGTCTTGCTAAGCTGAACTAAATCGACTTGCTCTTGATTTCTTCCATAATAGCGTATCAAAATAAAAAAACAGAATACGAACGTCCAATAAACGATGGAGGAGAATAAAAGTCTTAAAAATTGTTTTAGGGCGAATATCAAGATTTTGGGAATTTAGTGGGGATCAGTTGCAAATGGTTTTTTTTGTTGACACGGTAAATTATTTTAATTTAAAAGTAAGAAATATTACTGAGTTTATATAATTATGAGTTGGTATACAACCATGTTTATCAAAACTTTCAAAACCTGTTAAGTTTTCTGATGCTTCTTTTTGGCGGCAGGAAACAATACGTTGTTCAAAATGAGCCGATAGCCTGGAGAGGTTGGATGCAACTCCAGCTCAGTTTTTGGGTCCCCAACCTTATGCGTATAATCTTCAGGGTCGTGACCTCCATAAAATGTGAAAAAGCCTTTCCCTTTGATGCCATGAATATATTTTGCTTCTCCATTGCTTTTATTTTCGCCCAAAATCAATACGTTTGATTTAATTTCATCCCTGGTAAAAGAGGTGGTCTGTCCCATAAATCCTTTCACAAGTGCCGTATGATTTTGGCACAACATAGTTGGCACAGGATCCCATTTTGCAGAAAAGTCCATCAGGGTAAAATAATCCAAGGTTGGAAGAATTTTACGTTTGTCGGTCATGTCGATGGAAGAAAACTCATACACATTCGGGCTGCGTTCCAATATGAAATCCGTAAATGCAAAAGTTTTATCATAATCAATTTCATTTTGATAATTTGGATCGCTCGCATCACCATCAAACATAGGTTCGCAAATATCAGCACCTTCGGCTGCAAGTGCAATGTCAAAACTATCGGTGGCACTGCACATGGCGAACATAAATCCGCCTCCAATCACATAATCCCTTATTTTTTTGGCAACTGCCAATTTTTCCTGTGATACTTTACTGTATCCCAATTGGGAAGCCAAAGCTTCCGCTTCCTTTTTTTCTTCGATGTACCATGCTGCAGATCGAGAAGCACGATAAAATTTACCGTATTGTCCGGTAAAATCCTCATGGTGCAAATGCAGCCAATCGTATAGCACCAAACCATCATTCAGTACTTCTTCATCATAAATGATGTCATAGGGAATTTCGGCATAGGTCAACACCATCGTGACGGCATCGTCCCACGGCAGATTTCCCTTTGGAGAATACACAGCGATTTTTGGTGCTTTTTCCAAAATAACGGCCTCCATGTTTTGAGATGGACTTGCAATCAGATTCAGGATTTCTTCGGTTTTTGAATCGGAAAGTATTTCGTAAGATACGCCTCTAATCTGGCATTCTCTCTCAATCTCCGAGGTGTCCGGTAATAAGAACGAGCCTCCACGATAGTTGAGCAACCAATTGACTTTGAGCTGTTTTTCGAGTGTCCAATATGTGATGCCATAGGCCTTAAGGTGATTTTTCTGACCATCGGCATCCATGGGAATAAGGATATAAGAGGCAAAACCTTGAAAACCAAAGAAGGATAAAACTAATATTAGGAATGTCTTTTTCAAAATTCTTTTTTAGAAAATAGAAAAAAGAAAAAAGAATACAGGAAATTCTTAATTCTTAATTCTTAATTCTTAATTCATAATTCTTAATTCTTAATTCTTAATTCTAATTCGAAAGATAAACAAAAATTATACCTTTCATAAGATTGGAAGTAATTTTAAGTGCAGATTTATTTCCTTTTAATCAATTCCCTTCCTGAAAGCAAATTGGCAATCACTTCGGTATTTGGAGATTGTTCCAAAATAATTTTGATGAATACCGTAATGGGAATGGACATGATCATCCCAGGAATTCCCCAGATAAAACCCCAAAACATGAGCATAACCAAAACCGTGATGATATTGATAGAAAACGACCTGCCCATAAAAATAGGTTCCAAGATGGAGCCGAATATGATTTCTACTAAAATTATACTCAACACAAAGAAAAATAACGTGCCCGTTGCATCCAATTCGACCAACGCAAATATCGACAAAGAAGCCAATGCAATAAGAGATCCCAACAACTGCACAAAATTAATAACAAAAGCGAACAATCCCCAAAATATCGGAAAACTGACATCAAAAAACACACAAGCCAAACCAATACCTATTCCCGTACCCAAACTGACCAAAAATTTGACCTTAATAAATGTTATAAGGTCGTTTTCAATTTTAAGGAATGTTTTTACCGAAGTATGTTTTCTTTGGAAAAATATGACTTGCATCAATTTTTGAATATTGATGGATTCTGCCAACCATAGCACGGTAAAAACAGCCGTGGTCAAAGTCATGCTGACTAAATTGACCACAAAACCAAAGACTTTCCCGAGACCATCTTTTCCTAAAATTACGGGCATAATACCATCATCCGAACCAAGTGACATACCAAAAAAACCTTCGACGGATTGAACAAGTTCCTGTAATTTTACTTTAGCATGGGGAAAAATTCTACTGTCAGAAGCGATGATTTGTTTGCTGGATAAATGAATCAATTCACCAACAAACGCCATTCCCATTAAAAAAAGTAGAAGGACAATGATTATACTAACATATTTTGGAACCCCTCTTTTGCCCAGCCAACGCATCAATGGCAAGAATAATAGTGCTATGAACATCGAAAACACCAAGGGAATAAAGATGAATGAGAGGACTTTAAGCAGATAAAAAATAACAGGAATGACAACTAATAGCAATAAAATGTTGGTGGTACGTCTTTTATCCATTAGGGAGCTCTTATTATTTTCAATTGCTGTTAAAGATACTATTTAACTTGAAATATTTTTAATTGTAAAAGGAAGAATTTTAACTTAAAACGGAACATCGTTATCCTCGTCCTCCTCTTGTACCGGAAGCCCAAAAGCGTCACTTGGAGATGGAAAATTATTTGGTTTAAAGGTATCATCATTGGCAGCAGCATTCATTTTAGAATGAAATTCATTACCAAAAGGTGTATCAAAATCGTCCAAGTTATCGAATTTACCGAGATGCCCAATGAATTTTAATCGGATGTTTTCCAAACCACCATTTCTGTGTTTGGCCACGATAAATTCCGCCTGACCATCAGTTGGTGTATGCTCATCATCATCCCATTCGTCAATTTTGTAATATTCCGGTCGATAGATAAACGAAACAATATCGGCATCCTGTTCAATGGCACCAGATTCACGAAGATCGGAAAGCAAAGGACGTTTACTGCCACCGCGTGTTTCCACAGCACGCGACAATTGTGACAAGGCAATCACAGGAATGCTCAATTCTTTTGCCAAGGCTTTCAGGTTACGCGAAATGGTGGAGATTTCCTGCTCGCGGTTTCCAAAACCTTTTTGGCTTCCTCCTGCTGTCATCAATTGTAGATAATCAATCACAAGCAATTTAATGCCAAATTGTGATGATAAACGTCGAGCCTTCGCACGAAGGTCAAATATAGAAAGTGATGGTGTGTCGTCAATAAACAAAGGTGCTTTTTCCAGTGCTTTTACCTTGACATTCAATTGTTCCCATTCGTGTTTTTCAAGCTTCCCTGTACGCAACTTTTCGGAGGACAGGCCTGTTTCACTTGAAATCAAACGGGTTATCAATTGAACCGATGACATCTCCAAAGAAAAGAATGCCACGGGAATATTTTGGTTTACGGCAATATTACGAGCCATGGACAAAGTCAAAGCCGTTTTACCCATCCCAGGACGGGCAGCCACAATGATCAGATCACTTTCCTGCCAACCGGAGGTCAGTCGATCCAATTTGGTAAAGCCGGAAGGAATGCCACTCAATCCTTCCTTGTTTGATATATCTTGGATTTTCTTTTTCGCCTGAATGACCAAACTTTGCGCAGTTTCTGTGGATTTTTTGATGTTGCCCTGAGTTACTTCATACAATTTTGCTTCAGCATTGTCCAACAAATCAAAAACATCCCTTGTTTCATCATAAGCATCTTCAATGATTTCGCTGGAAATTTTGATCAAACTACGCTGAATGAATTTCTGAAGAATGATACGTGCGTGAAACTCAATATGTGCAGAAGATGAGACTCTCTGGGTCAATGAAATAAGATAAAAATCACCTCCAACCAACTCCAATTTCGCATCTTTCTTTAATTGGCTGGAAACGGTTAATAAGTCAACAGGCTCACTGTTTTCAAATAATTTGAAAATGGCCTCAAAGATGTGTTTGTGGGCATCTTTGTAAAAAGCATTAGCACTTAAAATGTCAATGACTTCATCCACACCTTTTTTGTCAATCATCATCGCCCCAAGTACAACTTCCTCTAAATCAATAGCTTGTGGTGGTATTTTTCCTTTTTCTAAACTGATAAGGGTGCTCTTGTCGACTTTGTAGCCTTGTATGGGGTTGGGTTGCTTCATGACTGCGAAAGTAAATAAATTGTAAAGAAGAATATCGTTTTAAAAGTTTTCGATCTTAACATGTCATCAACAATCTAACTGTTGATAACTAAATAATATTGTTAATAGTGCAAAAAAAAACCGAAGTGTTTGACTTCAGTTTTGGATTATGGCAACATCTGTAAGATTTAACTCTTAAAAACGCCCATATTTGCATATTTATCCATCCTTTTTTTGACCAAGTCTTTTGGTGATAAGTTTTTTAATTCGGCATAGGACTTTTCAATGGCATTGCGAACGGCCAAAAAAGTATTCTCCCTATCTGTATGAGCACCGCCAAGTGGTTCCTTAATTATATCGTCAACCAAATTCATTTTTTTCATATCGGTAGCGGTCAATTTTAAGGCTTCGGCGGCCTGTTCCTTAAATTCCCAACTGCGCCATAAAATGGAGGAACAGGATTCAGGTGAAATGACCGAATACCAAGTATTTTCCAACATCAATACCTTGTCTCCAACCCCAATTCCCAAGGCACCTCCAGAGGCACCTTCGCCAATGATCACACAAATAATTGGCACTTTAAGGCGAGTCATTTCCAAAATGTTTCTGGCAATTGCCTCACCTTGTCCACGTTCTTCAGCTTCCAACCCAGGATAGGCTCCCGGAGTGTCAATTAAAGTGACCACAGGGATATTGAATTTTTCCGCAGATTTCATCAACCTCAACGCTTTGCGATACCCCTCAGGATTGGACATTCCGAAATTTCTATATTGTCTGGTCTTTGTGTTATAACCTTTTTGTTGCCCAATGAACATATAGGACTGATTCCCAATTTTACCCAGCCCGCCGACCATCGCCTTGTCATCCTTTACCGTTCGGTCGCCATGGAGTTCCAAAAACGACTCACCACAAAGTGCTCGAATATGGTCCATCGTATAAGGTCTGTTGGGATGTCGTGACAATTGTACCCGCTGCCAAGCCGTTAGATTTTTATAGATTTCCTTTTTGGTGGCGACAAGTTTCTGTTCAATTTGTTTACAGGTTTCGGTAACGTCAATGTCGCTTTCTGTGCCAATGACCTGACATTTCTCAAGTTGTTCTTCTAATTCCTTTATGGGAAGTTCAAATTCCAAATACTCCATAAAAAATTAAGTTTAAAAATAAGTTAGTCTACAAAGATAAAAATTTAATCGGCTTTCGTCG
>JBDSFP010000169.1:0-5368 GCA_039919415.1 Aquaticitalea sp.
GCTGTCTATTTTAACTTCAACAGAACCTATGAAAAGTTTAATTTCCAAATGGGCTTACGTGTTGAGCAAACAAAATCTGATGGCATCCTTACCAGTTTACAAGAAGATCAAAATGACCGGGTGAAACGCAATTATACCGATTGGTTTCCAAGTGGTGGCATTACCTATCAATTGAATGAAAAAAATGCCTTTGCTTTAAACTACAGCAAACGTGTGCAACGGCCAAATTATCAAAGTTTGAATCCGTTTGAGTATCAGATTGATGAATTGTCATTTAGTCGCGGTAATCCATTTCTACAGCCACAATACACCGATAATTTGAAATTGTCCCACACCTATAACTATAGATTGAGTACGTCCTTGAGCTATAGTTTTGTAAAGGATTTTTCGGCTCAAGTGACGGAGGCTGTTGGAGAAGACCAGAATTTTTTGAGCCAGCGAAATGTTGCGAATCAGAAAATTATCAATTTAGGTGTGTCGTATCCAACGAGTTTTAACAAATGGTGGAGCGTTTATTTTAGTCTGAATGCATACAAAAGTATTTACGAGGCGACCAATGAAGATTTCCTTTCAACTGAACAAAACACTTTGAGTCTGTATGCCCAAAACACCTTCAAAATTACCAAAAGTTTTAGTGCCGAAGTTTCCGGTTGGTATAGTTCGCCATCAGTTTGGGGAGGTACTTATGAAACCAAAAGTTTAGGGTCATTAAACATTGCATTTCAGAAGAAATTTTTGGAGGATGCACTTACGGCTCGACTCGGTTTTAACGATATTCTCTATACATCGCCATGGAGAGGCACCACGCAATTTGGAGAGTTGAGAATTGATGGTAATGGTGGAAATGACAGCAGGCAAGTACAATTTAATCTTACTTATAATTTTGGAAGGAATGACATCAAAAAAGCAAGAAACAGAGATACTGGAATTGAAGATGAAAAGAATAGACTATAGAAGCTTCCAATCTACTAGTTTTAATACCTGTTTCTTGTAAAATTTAAAATTGCGTAAACAAATAATAAATATTTTGCAAAAATTGAATAAAAATCCAGAAACATTTAAAAGTGATTGTTCGAGAGAAATTAAAAGTTCCTCCTTATGCTTTTGGTTATTAAAAAAAAGTATATCATCAATAATTTTAAACCGTCAACTTTTTAGATTTAACTTTTTTAGATTTTTTACTTTTTCCCTTTTGCGATTTGAATAGCAAAAAGGCCAACTGCAAACCTATTAAGACTATGCTTGCTTTTCTGCTTTTGACGAAAAAGTTTGTAAATCCCAAAATATTTGATACTCCCATTGATATGTTTTTTAAATATTATTTATGAAAATTATGCGTTATCGCGTGGTTGATGCTTCTCTTGTTTTTGTTTAACTTGTGGATTTATTTCTTTGCCATCTGAAGTTTTTTCTTTCATATTGATAGCTTGCTCTTTCGTGCTTTGCTTATCTTCTTTTTGATTTTTTTTGTTAGTTTTCATAATTTGGTTTTAAGATTAAGATTGTAAGAAATTAATACTATAAATTTAAATCATTCAAAACAGAATAATGAATACAATAGCATTTATAATTGACCTGAAAAATTAGAAGCAAATTAAAACCTGCAACATGACAGATGTTAGTTTTTTTATGTTGATAATATCATCAAAATTATTTGCGTAGTTAAATAACTTCATATATATTTGTAGTCAAATAACTTCATAATGAAACATCCATTACTAAATTCACATAAACAGTAGAAGTAATTTTTGGATGTTACATGTGACCATTGAAAAACAATAAATATATACACATGAAATTACGACGCGATATTTTCCAAGCAATTTCCGATCCAACAAGACGTGCCATTTTAGTTCTTCTTGCTTCACAGACCATGACTGCTGGAGATATTGCCTCCAACTTTGATGCCGCCCGACCCACAATTTCAAAACATCTTCAAATATTAAATGAGTGTGAATTGATTGAATCGGACCAACAAGGCAGAGAAATTCACTATCAACTAAAAATCGACAAGATGAAAGAAATCGACCATTGGCTGGAACAATTCAGAAAAATTTGGGAAACACGATTTAATCAACTTGACATCATATTATCAACACTTAAAGAACAGAAAAAATGAACAACTTGCTATTTGAATTTATCGTTGACAAATCAAAAAAAACCGTATTTGTGAACAGAGAATTTGCTGCAGAACTTAATTTGGTTTGGGATGCATTTACCAAAAAAGAAATCCTCGACCAGTGGTGGGCACCAAAACCCTGGTCATCCAAAACAAAAGTTATGAATTTTGAAGTTGGAGGGAAAAGATTTTATGCAATGGTAAGCCCCGAAGGGCAAGAACATTGGTCACTTCAAAAATATACTTCCATTAGTCCAAAAACCAATTTCAAATTCTTGAATGCTTTTGCAGACAATAACGAAAACCCTGAATTACCGGGTTCTGATTGGGATTTGAATTTTACAGAACAAAACGGCATCACAAAAGTTACTATTGCTATTTATAATGAATCCCTTGAACGTATGGAGAAGCAGATTGAAATGGGCTTTCAAGGAGGCTTTACTATGACATTAAATTTTTTGGAAACCTTATTACCAACATTACTGCAAAAATGATTTCAGCTTTCAAAAAAGTACGTCAAACAAAATAATAGAGTAAGCAAATTAACAATCGAAAACATAAAATTATGGCACTGATCAATCCACACATTAACTTCAACGGAAATGCCGAAGAAGCCTTTAACTTTTACAAATCAGCATTTCACGGAGAGTTTTCAAAGATTATTCGTTACAAAGACTTCGCAAGTCATGAATTCAGAGTAGCAGAAAAAGAAGAAAATAAAATTATGCATAGTGCTTTGCCTATCGGTAAATGTAATATGTTGATGGCAAATGATGTTCCTGAAATTCTGGGAAAAACAAACGAAAATGAGAACAGAAGTAAAATTGTAATAACTGCGGAAAGTAAAGAAGAAGCAGACAGATTATTTAATGGGCTTTCAGCTGGAGGACAAATAGATGGACCTATAGGTGATAGTCCTTGGGGCACATATTTTGGTTGTTTTAGAGACAAATACGGTATTGAATGGATGGTAGATTTTGACCCAAACAATAATGGATAATTAGAGAAACAAAAACAATGAAAACTAATTTAATTTTCGAATTTATCGTGGACAGAGCAAAAGCTACAGTAAACGTAAAAAAAGAATTTGCTGCAGACCGATGTTTGGTCTGGGACGCTTTCACAAAATCGGAAATTTTAGACCAATGGTGGGCACCAAAACCTTGGACAGCCAAAACAAAATCCATGGATTTTAAAGTTGGTGGCCAACGTCTTTACGCCATGTGTGGACCAGAAAGCGAAGAACATTGGGCATTAATGAGCTTTACATCAATTTCTCCAAAAACAAATCTCAAATATTCAGATAGCTTTTGTGATAAAGAAGGTGTCATAATTGAAGAAATGCCAGACTCTTATTGGAATCTTGATTTTATTGAACAAGCGGAGACAACTTTGGTGGACATCCATATAAAAATGGAAACCTTGGAAGATTTAGAGAAACATATCGAAATGGGCTTCAAAGAAGGATTTACAAGGACGCTTCATGGTTTGGATGATTTATTTTTAAAATTGAATACAAAAAATAGCTAAATTGGTGCAATTTTCGACCACTAAACATTATTTATTCAACTAACTTAATCTAAATATATCCATGAAAAACAAAATCATCTTCGTATTAAGTTTGCTCTTCGGACTGATGTTCATCAATGCTGGGCTGGACAAATTACTTCATTATATGCCAATGCCAGATGATATACCCGAACATTTGCTCAAGGTTATGAGCGCTATTATGGACATTGGTTGGTTGATGCCACTCGTTGCTGTCGTAGAAATTGTTGGAGGCCTTTTGTTTATATTCTCAAGAACCAGAGCTTTGGGAGCTGTTGTGATTTTTCCTGTAATGATTGGAATTATGCTGACAAATACAATAACCGAACCTTCTGGATTGCCAATTGCCTTGGTGCTATTCTTAATAAATCTTTGGGTACTTTATGAAAATAGGGCAAAGTATGCGCCTATGATAAGCTAAAAATTCAAGACTATCAGTTCAAGCGTAGTCGGGAAGCGTCTCTCGAACTATATAATATCTCGACTTCGCTCGATGTGACATGTGTTAAATTGCAACTAAATGCCGCTAATAAAACTTCCATAAGGATCCTTAAACTGAATGCCTTCTGAAAATCGGTTTTTACTCAATTTTTTGAATTCCACTAGGGCCCAGAGCACAAATTCCTTCACAAAATAACTGTCTTCCTTACTTAAATTAGGCTGATATTCTCCCAACAGATCATCCAAGGGAGAAATGGCATCAAGCAGATTTTTATATTCCTTGTCGCGTAAATCATCCAACAGTTCAAAACCATCCTTTTGATTGAAAAACCAAGAGATGACATCATCATAAGGCGTTTCAGCATTTTCCTTTTTCAGCTTTTCAATCTTCGGAAAAAATTCTTCAAACAGACTTTTCACGGCCTCACCGATCAGATTGAATGCCACGACTGCCGCTCCTTCCTGTTCACCTTCATATACCAATTCCACTTTTCCGGTAATGGATGGAATGATTCCCACAAAATCGCTCAATCGTACCATTGTTTTCGCTTCACCAGACTTCAAAGCACGACGTTCGGCAGTACTCAACAAATTTTCCAAAGCTGTAATGCTCATCCGAGCACTCACACCACTTTTGGCATCGACAAAGTCACTATCGCGTGCTTCAAAAACAATTTGTTCCAACAAATCCCTAGCCAAGTCAGGGATACTTACTGCGTCTTTTTGACTTTCCACAATTCTGGCTTCTTGTTCGGTAATCAATCGTGCGGTTTCAATATCGTCTGGATAATGCGTTAAAATCTGTGAACCAATTCGGTCCTTCAAAGGAGTGACAATACTGCCTCTATTGGTATAATCTTCAGGATTAGCTGTAAACAAAAATTGTATGTCCAATGGCAATCGCAATTTGAAACCTCTGATTTGAATGTCACCTTCCTGCAAAATATTAAATAATGCCACTTGTATTCTTGCCTGCAAATCAGGCAACTCATTAATGACAAAAATGCAACGGTTCGCTCTTGGAATCATTCCATAGTGAATCACGCGATCGTCTGCATAACTCAATTTTAAATTGGCAGCTTTAATCGGATCGACATCACCAATGATATCAGCAACTGTAACATCTGGAGTGGCCAATTTTTCAGCAAAGCGCTCACTTCTGTGCAACCAGTCTATTGGAGTATCGTCCCCTTTTTCCTTAATCAATTCCTTGGCATATCTTGAAATCGGATTCAACGGATCATCATTGATTTCCGAACC